>JBGAUP010000009.1:41538-44878 GCA_044228585.1 Runella sp.
CTTAAAACATTAAAATTCATAAAGCCATGACAACGAAAAGATTGCAACGGATTCCTTCTGAAGGTAAAATTGGTGGCGTAGCTGCTGGTATGGCCGATTACTTCGGCATAGATACTACTTTGATGCGTATTTTGTGGATAGTTTCCTTCTTTGCCTTTATCCACGTCCCCATCATTGTTTTCTACATCATTCTTTGGGCTGTTATGCCTAAAGGCACTCGCCAACACGAGAATGTGGTAGAGATTCAACAAGTATAAGGCTACAAACCCAACAAAAAAGCCGAGTCTAAGCTCGGCTTTTTTGTTTATTTACCAGTGAGTTTATTCACCAGCCAGCCTGTCATTCGCTCGTTTTGTTCTGGATAGGTCCAGTGGCCTGTTTCGAGTGCCAAGAAAAGTTCTTTTGGGGCCGAAATCACATTATAAGAAGCATACATCGAGGTTGGGGGGCAAGTTTCGTCGTTGAAGCCCCACGAATAATAACCGGGTACTTTGACGCGACGCGCAAAATTGACTACGTCATAATAACCTGCCGTGGCAATTTTGTCGGGTTTATTGTTGAACGCGATTCCGTTTTTGTCAAAATAATGAGGCCATCCACCCGCACGGCCTTTCAAATAGCCTGTTACATCCGACAAAGCAGGGTAAAATGCCCCCAACCATTTTACACGACTATCCAAACCAGCAGTGATAATTGATAATGCTCCTCCTTGGCTGCCACCCGTAACGGCCAAGTTTGAGCCATCGTATTGAGGTAAACTTGTCAAAAAATCATTGGCCCTCACGCAGCCAAGATAGACACGTTTATAATAAAAACGGTCGCGGTCGTCGAGGTTATAATTCCAATACCCATTGAATGCCCCTGCACCAAGGTCAAGATAGACGGAAGGCTCCATCGTGACAGGGATACCATGGATACCTATTTGAAGGGTGATAATACCTTTTGCCGCATTGGCAATATCGCCTGCGTAAGGTCGTACACCCGCGCCAGGAACGTGTAAAAGTGCAGGGTATTTTCCTTCTTTTTTGGGTACGCACAAAATCCCGTACAAACGCGCACCTACGCGAAAATTTTGAATATTTACGTGATAAACATTCACCGTTTCCGTGCAGCGTTCGGGAAGAAGCGTCATTTTGGCATCCAGTGGAATTTTAGCCAAGTCGGTTTTAGCCGTTTGCCAAAAAGTATCAAAATCGGCTGGGTTTTCTATGGTAGGCTGAATCGTTAGTGGGTCAAAACCCGCGGTACCGAGGCTTTTGTATTCTTTCCCATCTATTTCAGCAAATACGATACAACGAAGAAAACCTCCCGTTTTCATCGTTCCGCCATCAAGTGTAATCGTACCAGAAGGTAGCGTAATAGTCTCTCTTTTAGTAGATTCCATCTTTTCGGGGCCGATTTCGTAGCGAACGCGGGCATTTTTGACGGGATTTCCGTTTTGTAAAACTGAAATGGTAAACTTTACATTTTCGCCCGTTTTGTAAGTCCAGTCAAAGTGGTCGGGAGCAACAACGACTTTGTACATCTTCTCGGCAGGCTGAGCAATAGCTACCGAAAACGTAAGAATGTAAAGTAAAAAAGCAAAGGTTTTTTTCATCTGAAAAAAGGGTTATGGTTTAAGAGGTTTTTTGCGCGATAACTGACACCTTGAATTGACAAAAGGCGTAAAATGTTCTTTTCTAAGCACATTTTGTATTTTTGCACTACTTATTTTTCTAAACCTTACTTCCATTGCCCCAATCTTCGCTTAAAGTAGTTGTTTTGCCCGATGCTGGCCCCGAAAATCCCTTTCAATATGAGTTGGTACGCTACCTTCGTCAACAAGGGATGACGGTCTCTATTGGAAAAAAATATTCGTTGGGAAGTACTTTCGAGCGATACAACAGCATCATCCAAAGATTATTTATTACGATTGGGTTCATAGTTTTATTTTGGGAAAATCATGGTTGTAGGAGTTGGATAAAATCAAGCTGGTTTTTATTTTAGAAAATTATCTCTGCCTCGTTTTTTTTGCGGGGGCAAAACTCGTTCATACGCTCCATAATCTTCAAAATCACGCAGGAATTTGGCTAAGCGTTAGAAAAAATAATCTTATGGTTTTTTTCTGCGAAATTGTGCTCAAATTCGGGTATATTCCGAAGAAACAAAAAAAGCAGCCATCGAGCGATTCCATCTAAATCCAGAACGAATAAAAGTAATTCAAGACTTGCCGTATCACTTGTATTACGAAAATAAAATGGGGAAAAGCGACAGCCGTAAACAGTTGAATTTGAACGAAAGCGACTTTGTTTACTTGTTTTTTGGAGAACTAAAGCCGTACAAGGGATTAGATAATTTGCTCAACGCTTACGCCGAAATAGCCCAACCTAACGACCGCTTGATGATTGCAGGAAAAAGTTATGACCCCGCCTATTTTGCGGCTATCAAGCAAAAGGCCGACGCCATCCTTGGTGTGAGTATTTACCACCGTTTTATTGAAGATAACGAAGTACAGGTATTTTTTAATGCCGCCGATGTCATTGTACTACCCTTTGTTCGGATTGACCATTCGGGTTCGGTAGATTTAGCCATGTCTTTTCGAAAGCCTGTTATTACCCTGAAAACGAATGCCATGAGGGAGCTATTGGAGCATCAATCGGAGCTTTTATTTGACCTTCCCGAGCAGTTGGGTACTTGCCTGAAAAACGCTAAAGTTATTGACGGGGAATCTGTTGGTCAGAAAAATTTCACCATTGCCGATTCAACCAACTACCGCCAGATTTTGCAATTATTTCAACTATGAAACAAGTCCTGAAAAGCATGATTGGGCAAGAAACCCTTCAACGATTGAGTGGTTTGCGGCTTCAAATCAAAAGTATTCCGTACCGTTTGGGGAATGCGGTAGAGTGTCCTATTTGTGGCTCTACTTACAAAGCATTTATGCCATTTCGTTACCGTAAAAATGCCTATTGTCCTCATTGTAAATCCCTTGAGCGTCACCGTTATATTTATCTTACGCTGCGAGATAGATTAGGTTTCTACGAGGCACCCCGCAAAAAAGTACTCCACTTTGCCCCCGATATTTGCCTGATTCCAAGTATTAAAAACAATCCCAACATTGAGTATATCACCGCCGACTACATGACCTCGTTTACGAGTAGTATTACCGTCAAACCCGATTATGTGATGTCTATTGATGATATTCAGTTTGCCGACAACACTTTCGATGTCGTGATTGCTATTGGTATTTTGGTGATGGTTCCCGATGATAAAAAGGCCATGCGTGAGGTATGGAGAGTATTAAAACCAAATGGCTACGCGGTCTTTCACGACCCTATCAATCAAGAATTGCCCAAATCTT
>JBGAUP010000316.1:0-6986 GCA_044228585.1 Runella sp.
ACCAGTGAGATGATGAAAAACAACTTTTTAAATATAGCTTTTAGCTTCTTATTAATGGGCTTGTTTGCAGCAGCAATTAGCAAAAGTGGACAAAATTCACCCTCTCACTCTTTGGGTCATTACCTCATTGATTCGGTAGATACCGAAACGGGTCTTGCCCTTGACCCCAACTTTACGCTCATCAAAGCGCATTGTACGGGTTGTCATTCGCCCAAATTGATACTCCAACATCGCTTCACCCGCGATGAGTGGCTTAGTAAAATTCGTTGGATGCAGCGTAATCATAAACTGTGGGATTTGGGCGATTCCGAGAAAATAGTCTTGGATTATTTAGCCAAAAACTACGCTCCTACCCAATCGGCCTACTCGCGCCGAGAGCCGTTGCGCAATATAAAATGGTATAAGTTAGAGAATTAACTCTTCATAAGATAGCGCCTGCAGATTAATTGTATTATCCCAATGATTAGTTTCTGCGGCATACGGCTGCATCCGCAATAAAAAATCTAAGTAGATGGGAGTAATAAAGTCGTCATGTTTAGACGTGAAAAAGGCGTGAAGGCGTATTTTTCCTTCCTCTATTTCCTTACCGAATACACTTTGGCAAGACATCTCATACAACTGCTTCTTCAAAAGCTTTTCGGTCAATGAAAAGGCTGTATCTGTTTTTGACAAAAGGTCGTAAATTTCTGATTCGCACCTGAGCCCCGTTCGACTTTCATTTCGTAGGGCATATTGAATCATACAACAAGACACTTCACCGACTAAGTATATATCCGTAATTTTCTCTCTTTGAATCGTTTTTTTGACCGCTTTCAAGAATTCATTGTCGTCAAAATCAAACACAGACGCAGGGGCAGTGAGAAACAAAGCATCTCCAAAATGCTTGTTAATGAACCTTTCTATTTGGCAAAAAGGACACACCAGAAACAATTGATTGTGATAGTTAGGGTTCATGTGTAGTGAGTAGCTTTTGATTGATGGGTTGTACCCTACTTGAGTAGGGCACAACCCATTTTTTTAGCTGATTTTAATTTCAGCATTCAAATCACACTGTTTTTGCTTGATTATGAGCTGCTTGGCTTCATAAAAATCACGATGAAGCTGCTTAATGCGATTTTCTCGCATTTTTATGTCCTCTTCGCTGTCACTTTTTTCAATCTTATTTTCGTGAAACTTGATTTTTACGTGTACCAATTGCGTCAGAATATCAAGAGCTTCAGATTGACTGAAATGGCCTTTGAGAAGTTGAATGTTCATAATTGTAGAAAGTTAATATTACTGGCCTTGCCCCAAAGAAAATGCGGGTTTTCCGTCAAAAGCGTAGAGGTTTTCGGTCTTGACGACATCAATATTTTGTTCGTTGGCCGACTGAAGCAGCTGAATAATCTGCTGTTTGTCCAACTTCTTTCCTTCGAGCGGCTTAAAGCGGCAACGCCAGTGGTCGGTGCAGAATGTTTCAGAAAATCCATCGGGCCATACTTTGATACCACGGTTAGTAATCATATTGAGTTCTACCCCAGATGTATTAATTTGTTGAACTGTTTTGGCCAATTCGTCGGCACTGTTTCCGTTCCAATGAACAAATAAATCTACCCCCCCAGCAGTTCTTTTAACTTCGGTGCTTTTCGCTGGTATTTGGGTAAATTGAGTGCCGCACCATCAGCATAACTTACCGCTTTGAATTGAGAAGGTTTTTGGCCTAAGTTTTGAATGACCGCCTCTGCAAACTCTTTATTCCCACTTTTTTGTTTGCTAATTCCTTCTTTAAAAATGTCATAGGTGTGGATGCCATCTTCAATTGTTTTCAGCCAAGCATTCTGTACTTTTTCTGCTACTTCAGTTTGTCCGATATGGTTCAGCATCTGAATCGCCCCTTGCAATAACCCCGATGGATTTGCCAGATTTTGCCCTGCGCGGCGCGGTGCCGAGCCGTGGATGGCCTCAAACATGGCACATTCCTCGCCGATATTTGCTGAGCCAGCCAATCCTACTGAACCTGCAATTTGTGCTGCGACATCGCTAAGGACATCTCCGTATAAGTTGGGCATCACAATCACATCAAACACCTCTGGCGTATCGGCCATTTTTGCCGCCCCAATATCAATAATCCAATGTTCGTTTTCGATGGTGGGATATTCCTTAGCAATCTCATCAAAGACCTGATGAAATAACCCATCCGTTTGTTTCATGATATTGTCTTTGGTGAAACAAGTGACCTTTTTTCGACCGTATTGTTTGGCGTACTCAAAAGCATAGCGGATTATTTTTTCGCAGCCTGGGCGACTGATCAGTTTGAGACACTGAACGACTTCATCCGTTTGTTGGTGTTCTATTCCTGCGTATAAATCCTCTTCATTTTCTCTGACAATGACAATGTCCATATCGGGGTGTTTTGTCTTCACGAAAGGATGCAAACTAACACAAGGACGTATGTTGGCATACAAGCCCAAGAATTTGCGGGTGGTTACGTTCAAACTTTTATAACCCCCTCCCTGTGGCGTTGTAATAGGGGCTTTGAGGAAAATTTTGTTCTTGCGAATAATATCCCAAGATTCTTTTGCAATACCAGCCGTATTGCCTGCTAAATACACTTTTTCGCCTACTTCAATCTCATCTATTTCAATTTGAGCCCCTGCGGCTTTAATAATAGACAAAGTGGCATCCATAATTTCAGGCCCGATGCCATCGCCTTTTGCTACTGTTATTCTTTTCATTACTTGAGTGTTTTTTAATTGACGGCACAAAGGTCTGTACTTATATTCATAAGTTTTTATTTAACTTTGTTATCATAATCATAAATTATTTTTATGAACTATACTCTTAATCAACTCAGAATTTTTCTAAAAGTGGCGCAAACACTGAGTATTACGAAGGCCGCGGAAGAACTCCACTTAACCCAACCCTGCGGTTCGATTCAGCTCAAAAATTTTCAGGGACCAATTTGAAGTGCCTTTGATAGAAGTCATCAATAAGAAAATTTATATCACTGATTTTGGAAAAGAGATTGTGGAGGCCGCTGACAAAATTCTGAATGAAGTCTATGCCATCAATTATAAAATGCACGCCCACAAAGGTCAGCTCACGGGGAAGCTAAAAATATCGGTGGTATCAACAGGAAAATACATAGCCCCGTATTTTATCGCAGATTTTATCAAACAACACCCTGGTGTGGAACTGTTGATGGACGTAACCAACAAAGCCCAATTAGTGACAAGTCTGGAAAAAAATGAAGTGGATTTCTCGTTGGTGAGTGTATTGCCAGAAAACTTGAAAATTGAGAAAGTAGAATTGATGCAAAATAAGCTATTTGTGGTTGGGAATTCGGAAATGAAATACGAAAAGAAACCATACGATAAAAGTATTTTTGACATTATCCCCCTTATTTATCGCGAACTTGGTTCGGGTACGAGGCACGTAATGGAAAAGTTTATTCTGCAAAATGACCTTCCAGTACACAAAAAAATGGAACTAACATCGAATGAAGCTGTCAAACAAGCCGTCATTGCGGGGCTTGGGTATTCAATCATGCCTTTGATTGGGATTAAAAATGAATTGGTCAACCAACAACTTCAAATTATACCCGTAGAGGGTTTTCCAATAACATCCACTTGGACACTGATTTGGCTAAAAGACAAAAAATTATCACCTGTTGCTAAAGCCTTCCTCAATTACCTCAAGGAAGAAAAGGAAAATATCATTCACGAAAAATTTGCTTGGTTTGAGAATTATAAAGCTTAACCTACTTGCTTGCTATTACCGTGTTTTGTTGATAAAATACTTTTCATCACGGGGCTATATTCGCCATGCTACCACTCTCTTAATGGCTAATTATGTAGATTTTATTGGTACTTTTGGGCTTTCTTTTTCGTAGCAACTGAATGAAATACCACCACGTTTTAGTCGAAGCGATTGTTTTTGCCCTTGCTGAAATCTTTGAAAAAGGCCGTCAAGCTGATAAGGTCATTGAACAAATCCTCAAGTCAAACCGTAAATGGGGCGCACGAGACCGAGGTTTTATTGCCGAAAACACTTACGAAATTGTCCGTTGGTGGCGCTTGTTGACATTTATTGTTGGTTCTGACCACCCTTCCTATGCCGATATTTTTGCAACGTGGCAAGTGCTGAAAGGCAACGAACTGCCCAATTGGTCCGAATTTGCCCACATCAACCCCAAAACTATCAAACAAGCTTACGAAGAGGCTAAAAAAATCCGAAAAATTCGCGAATCCATTCCCGATTGGTTAGACGAAATAGGTGCATCCGAATTAGGTCAAAATTGGGAAAATGAACTCCACGCCCTCAACCAAACGGCTCCTGTGGTATTGCGTGCCAATACCCTCAAAACGACTCCTACCGAGTTACGTAAATTGTTGGCTTCGGAAGGGATTGTGACAGACACCGTACCTAATATACCAAGCGCCCTCATTTTACGCGAAAAAAAGAATGTTTTCCAAACCGAATATTTCAAAAACGGCTTTTTTGAAGTCCAAGACGCAGGCTCCCAAGCCATTGCTCCCGTGTTGGATGTTCATCCAGGGATGCGCGTGATTGACGCTTGTGCGGGTGCTGGAGGGAAAACACTCCATTTGGCAGCCCTGATGCAAAATCAGGGACGATTGATTGCAATGGATGTAGAAGAATGGAAACTCGACGAACTCCGCCGCCGCGCTCGCCGCAATGGCGTCAGTAACGTAGAAACAAGAGTTATTGAAGCTAAAACCATTAAACGTCTTCGAGAAACTGCCGACCGTGTATTGTTGGACGTACCTTGCTCTGGATTGGGCGTTTTGCGCCGAAATCCTGATTCCAAATGGAAAATCAAGCCTGATTTTTTGACACAGATTCGCCAAACCCAGTACGATATTTTGACCAACTATTCTCAAATGGTAAAACCTGGAGGTAAATTGGTATATGCGACTTGTAGTATTTTACCTTCCGAAAGCGAATGGCAAGTACAACGATTCTTGAAGGAAAACGGTACAAAATGGCAACTTTCTACCGAAACTCGTACTTCGCCCGCTCATGATGGATTTGATGGGTTTTACATGGCTTGTTTGACGAAATCTTTGTAAAAACGCCACTTTTTACGTTATTTGCATCAGGAACTTACTCACCGAAATGCTTACGATTCAGAGCAACGTTTCGCTTAAACCATACAATACCTTCGGCATAGATGTGACGGCAAGGTATTTGGTAGAAGTAGATAACGACGAAGATATTCAAACGTTACTTCAACTTCCCGACGTTCAAAGCCTCCCCAAACTTATTTTGGGAGGGGGAAGTAACCTTCTTTTTACCCAAGATTTCCATGGTTTGGTTGTCAAAATCAACATCAAGGGAATCGAAACCGTCAAAGAAGATCAAAATCATGTATGGCTGCGGGCAGGAGCAGGCGAAAGTTGGCACGACTTTGTGATGCATTGTGTAGAACGTGGTTTGGGTGGCCTTGAAAATCTCTCGCTCATTCCAGGCACAGTAGGGGCTGCACCTATTCAAAATATTGGTGCCTATGGCGTTGAAATCAAAGATATTTTCGACCGTCTTGAGGCTGTTGATATTTCAACGGGTATAAAGCGCGTCATCACCAATACAGATTGTTGTTTTGGCTATCGAAACAGCGTTTTCAAAAACGAAGCCAAAGGTCAATACATCATTAGTAACGTGCAATTTAAGTTGGACAAAGCCCCTACTTTTCACGTTTCATACGGCGATATTCAGAAAACGCTTGAACAAATGGGCGTAAAAGAATTGACTATTAAGGCTGTTAGTGATGCTGTTATTAAGATTCGTCGAAGTAAGCTCCCCGACCCTACAGAAATTGGAAACGCAGGTAGCTTTTTCAAAAATCCCGAGATTTCAGCTACTCAATATAACACACTCAAAGGCCAATATCCCGAAATCCCTGGCTATATTATTGATGAAGAAACCGTTAAAGTTCCCGCAGGATGGCTGATTGAACAATGTGGTTGGAAAGGAAAACGCTTTGGAAATATCGGAGTGCATACACGCCAAGCATTGGTGCTGGTCAACTATGGTGGGGGCAAAGGAACAGACATCAAACAACTCGCCGAAAAAGTACAGGCATCTGTTGAAGAGCAATTTGGGATTCAGCTTCACTCCGAAGTAAATTTCGTATAAAAAAAAGTTGACCAGAAACCAGTCAACTTTTCGATACCTTCCTCTTTTTTAACCAAAAATTATTTCATTCACCCCGTACTTAACTTAAAAAGCGTGTGAATACACGTATAATCTATCTTTTAGCTCTTTACGAGCTATGTGAATACGATTTTTAACTGTCCCGATTGGAATATGTAAACGTTCGGCTATTTCATGGTACTTAAATCCCCGATAGTGCATCATAAAAGGGGTACGATAAGCTTCTTCTAAGCCATTTACTGCACCATTGATGTCATCCATTGCAAAAGAAGAATAAGCTTCGTTATCGGTACTGCTTTCCAAAGAATTAATATAGTGTAGATTATCAGATACGTCAATGAAAGTATTCTTTCTTACCATCCGCTGATAGTTGGTAATGAAAGTATTTTTCATAATGGTATATAACCACGCCTTCAAGTTCGTTCCGTCTGTGTATTTGTCACGATTAGTGAAGGCTTTCAAAAGGGTATCCTGTAAAAGGTCGTTAGCATCTTCATTATCCTTGGTAAGACGCATAGCAAAAGGCTTTAAAGATTTTGAAACTTTTGCGATGTGGTAAGTGAATTCTATGGCGGTCATGGTTTGGCGTGTTGATGATTTTGTTTAATATTTATGACACAAATTTAAACAAAATAGAATTACATACGCAAATTTATCCGTACCTTTTTTTGACAAAAGCAAGCGATTTTGTTAAAAAGTTTAAAAAAACAATTCCATTTACACCGTTTTATTCCTATTTTATGTTGAAGCTGTTTAAACTTTTTGTTTTTTATTGATTTTTCTTAAAAAAATGACTGAGAATGCGATAAAATGCAAAGCCATCCAATTTC
>JBGAUP010000317.1:0-6289 GCA_044228585.1 Runella sp.
AGTAAGTAGCCTCTATCGGCATTTGAACCTGACCCGTGGCAAGTAGTGTAATCACCTCTCCTGCTACCCTCTGACGCGTAGCAGCGTCGGTTCGTTTCATCCAGTCGGTCAACCAAAAACCTTTTAGGGTCAACTCCCGAAAAATCATTAATCCAATATTGATACTTGGGTCTTGGAGACTTAACAATCCATAAATCAGCATTATTCCTCCCCGCCCTAAACACTTAACGGCTTCGCTGGCGGTATGGCCTCCTACACATTCCAAAACGGCTTTTGCCCCTTCGTAATTTGTGATTTGTTGTACGCGTTTGGGGAGGTTTTCCTGCTCGGTATTCACTACTTCGTCTAAGCCAAGGGCTTTGAGTTCGTCGTTTAGGTCATTTCGGCGTACCGTTCCGATGGTCTTAATGCCTCGCATTTTACAAATTTGAATCACCATCTTCCCCAAAGCCGAAGCGCAAGCCGTAACCATCAACCATTCGCCTGCTTTTACACCCGATTCTTCCACCATGGCTACTGCTGTAAATGGATTTACAAATAACTGGGCTGCAACCTCATCTATCATGGCATCAGGTACAGGAATTAGCGTTCTATGATTGGTAATCACGTACTCACCCCACGCTCCTATGGCCGTGAAGCTTACCCTCGTTCCTACCGCAACTTTGGCATTTGCTCCAGCCTCTTCTACCACCCCAACCCCCTCAAAACCAGCCCCCGAAGGTAATTGAGGCCGAATACCATAGAGGTTTTGTACAAACATAATATCGGAGGGGTTGATAGGACTCGCCAAAACCTTGATTAGAACCTCGTCGGGGCCTGGGGCATGTTTTTCTACTTTTTCAACATTGAGAATATCGGCGGGTTTTCCAAACTGATGAAATACAACTCGTTTCATAATGGGTTTAGTTTTGTTGGTTTGTCAAAATCATTTTGTTGTTTTACACTTCAATATTCGGCAATTAGTTTTGTATTTCCACGTCTAAGAAACGTGAATAAATGTAATAAGCTTCGATGAGACTTCTTTATACTGTTTGGTGTGTATTCTGGTTGATTTTGATATTTTTAGTACTCTTTCCGTTTGTATTTATCTGTTTACAGAGAGAGCACTGGAAACCGTATGCTCATTGGTTAAATCGCCTTTGGGGCAAATTGTTTTTTCCACTGGCAGGTATTAAAATAGAAGTAGAATACCAGTTTTACCCTGATAATCAACAGACTTATGTGTTTTGTGCTAACCACTTTTCGTACATTGACATTGCTGTGATGGGGGTGATTCTCGAAAACTATTTTGCTTTTGTGGGAAAGCATGGGGTGAAAAATATCCCCTTGTTTGGTTACATGTTTAAGAAACTACATATCCAAGTCAATCGTGAAAGTAGCCAAAGTAGAGTGGGGTCGTTGAGTCGCGCTATTAAAACACTGGCACAAGGAAGGAGTATTGTGATTTATCCAGAAGGAGGTATTAGAACAAAAAAACCACCTCAAATGCACGCGTTTATGGACGGGGCATTTAAGATGGCAATTCAGCAGCAAGTACCGATTGTCCCAGTAACATTGCTTACTAACTATAAAATCTTACCAGACCAAGAAAAGCTACGTTTAGCTCGGCACCCAATGCGTGCTGTTGTCCATGAGCCATTATCAACCGTTGGATTGACCCAAGAAGAAGCAACAACACTCAAAGAAAAGTGTTTTCAAATCATAGACGTAACCTTGCGCGATTATCACAAATTATAAAAAAGCAATCAATCGGTTATTGCGTAATTACGCGACCGATTGATTGCTTCTATAACTTTGTGAATACGCCAGAATGTTGGAGACGGCACGGTTTGAAGGTGTCCTCTCTATTTTATTCATTAGACTTTTCATCTCAAGGGCATCGAGATAAAACTCTAACAGCTCTTGATCCCCAATCAGGGCATCCTCTATGAGCAAATTTTCATCTTCGGTGGTTTCTTCATAAACGTACCGAATTACATCATCTGGGGTAAACAGTTGTATCATATATAGGAACGCGGTTGCTGAGTTGCTTTCGCAAATTGATCAGCGCGTAACGCATTCTCCCCAGAGCCGTGTTGATACTCACTCCTGTGGCATCGGCTATTTCCTGAAAACTCAAGTCTTCGTAGTGCCGCATAATGAGCACCTGACGCTGAGGTTCGGGCAATCGTTGAATCAGTTCGCGAAGGTGTTCGTGCGTTTCTTGACGAATTTGGAGCGACTCAATTGAGTCTTCCGAAAAGTCTAACGTATTAAACACATTGCTTCCGTCTTCAAACACTACTTCCGGGTAACGCTTATCACGCCGAAAATGGTCAATAGCCAAATTGTGAGCAATTCTCAATATCCACGGCAAAAACTTGCCCTCATCGTTATACTTACCTGACTTGATGGTATCAACGGCCTTTACAAAGCTATCTTGCATCAAATCTTCGGCCACGTACTGATCTTTAACAATCAAATAAATAGTGGTGTAAATCTTAGACTTGTGACGCTGAACAAGTTTTTCGAAGGCTTTTTCGTTGCCTTGGATGTACAATGAAACAAGCTCACTGTCGCTAACTTGGTACTTTTCCATTTTAGTATGTACAATTAGTTAACGTAAAGCTGTGTTTCGATATTATACCCTCCAGTTATTTTTAATGAAGAAATTTATTTTGCGTCTGTTTACTGTGCCAAAGATAAAACATAAAAAAAATATTGTGCAAGTGTTTGCCAAATTTTTTTTAAAGTGTAACTGAAACACCAAATTTAATTTTGACTAACTTATCAATAACCGAATTATTGTCGGTCTTACACTAATCCAAGAAAAAGTTGGATTGGCTGTGCTGATTTTCAGGATTTAACAAAAAATTAAAGTAAAAATGCTAAGTAGAATCAATCATTGTGAACTATTGTATAGACCACCTGCGTAAATCAGCCAATGTAACTCTACCTTCATAAATAGCCTTGCCAACAATGACCCCAAAAAGATTCATTTCGGCTAATTTTTCAATATCGCCCAAATTACTGACTCCACCACTGGCAATAATGTGTAAGTCGGGGCAGTGGTCTTGTAGGTTTTTGTACAAATCAAAGGAAGGCCCCTGAAGTAACCCATCTTTGGCTACATCGGTGCTAATGGCATATTTTGCACCTTTTTCTACCCACTTCTGTACAAAATCATATACCCACAAACCCGTACCTTCTTCCCAACCACTGACGGCTACGCGCTCATTGCGGGCGTCAGCTCCCAAAATAATTTTGTCGCCACCATAATTAGTCAGCCATTTTTCAAACAAGTCTGGATTTTTAACGGCAATGCTCCCACCCGTTACTTGTTTAGCACCAGATTCAAACACCACCCGCAGGTCATCGTCTGACTGTACACCACCGCCAAAGTCAATATGAAGCTGGGTTTGGGTAGCAATTCGCTCCAATACCTTCCAATTGACTACTTTTTTGGCTTTGGCTCCGTCTAAGTCCACTAAATGTAGGCGAGTAAGACCTGCATCTTCAAATTGTTTGGCTACTTCTATGGGATTTTCGTTGTAAACGGTCTTTTGGCTGTAATCGCCTTGCGTGAGGCGAACGCATTTGCCTTCGATAAGGTCTATAGCAGGAATGATATGAAACATAAAATTAATTAATAGTCCACAAACTTATTGTGGGTTGTACTAAATTTGGGCCGCGAAAATAACTACTAAGACTGGGTTTAACAATTCTCCTTCCTTTAGTAATACCTTTACAGGAACTTTTCTTGGAATATTAAACATTGAAAAGTGATAATAGCTGCCTAACCGCATGACAAAATAAAGATGTTATATCCGCAAGATTTAGAACAAAAATTAGGCTTTGACCGTATTCGTGAACAATTGAGAGAGCTATGTCTTAGCCCTTTGGGAAAGGCATTTGTGCAGAAGATTCGCTTTTCGGACAACTTTACCGTGATTGATAAACTTACCCGCCAAACTGCCGAGATGAAGGCCATTTTGGAAGAGGCTTCGGGCGAGTTTCCTGCTCAAAATTATTTAGATGTAACAGATGCCCTCGAAAAAATTCGGATTGAGGGAATGTTGCTATCGTTAGACGAGTTTTTTGACTTAAAACTTTCCCTTCGTACCATTCGCCAAGTCCTGAAATTTTTGGACGACCAAGAGGACGGGCGTTTTCCATTTTTGCGCGAATTGGCGGGCAATGTGAAGGTGGAAAAATCGGTCAGCGATGCCATAGACCGTATCATAGACGACCGTGGGCAAATACGTGACAATGCTTCGCCCGAATTATCGGACATTCGCCGTAGGTTGATTTCGGAAGCGGCAGGGGTTCGTAAAAAACTGGAATCTATCCTCAAACACGCCAAAAACAGCGGTTGGGTGAGCGACGATGTTTCGTTTACGGTGCGCAATGGGCGTATGGTGATTCCGATTTCTTCTGAACACAAACGCAAGCTAAAAGGCTTTGTTCACGATGAGTCGGCCACGGGGCAAACACTTTTTATGGAACCTGCCGACGTACTGGACGCCAACAACGAAATCCGGGAGTTGGAATATGCCGAACGTCGCGAGATAAATCGAATTTTGATTCAATTGGCCAATCAGATTCGGCCTTATTTGCCTGATTTACAGCGGGCCTATCAATTTTTGGGAATGGTGGATTTTATTCGGGCCAAGGCCAAATTGGCCTCGTTGTTGGGGGCTACTCATCCTACTTTCGTCAATCAGCCTTTGGTTGATTGGCGGCAAGCGCGGCATCCGCTGCTGTATTTGTCGTTTCAGAAACAAAACCGAAAAGTAGTGCCATTGTCTATTGAGTTACACCAAAATCAGCGCATTTTGGTGGTCTCTGGACCTAACGCAGGCGGAAAATCGGTATCGTTGAAAACCATCGGGCTGGTACAGTATATGTTTCAGTGGCCGATGCGCGAAGATTCCAAAATAGGTCTTTTTCAGAACCTCTTTATTGACATTGGCGACGAGCAAAGTCTTGAAAACGACCTAAGTACGTACAGTAGTCACCTCACCAACATGAAGTATTTTCTGAATTTTGCGCAGAAAAAAACCTTGTTTTTGATTGATGAATTCGGTACAGGCACAGAACCCAGTTTGGGCGGGGCCATTGCCGAAGCTATTTTGGAAGATTTGACCAAATCGGGGGCTTATGGGGTGATAAATACCCACTATACCAGCCTTAAAACCTACGCCGACAAAACCCAAGGCTTGATCAATGGAGCTATGCGCTACGATGGCGAACATTTGGAGCCGCTCTATGAACTCGAAATGGGCAAGCCGGGCAGTTCGTTTGCGTTTGAGATTGCCTCCAAAATTGGTTTGCCCAAAGCTGTCGTCGAACGGGCAAAAGGGAAGTTGGGAACTCAACAGGTAAATTTTGAGAAATTATTAAAAGAACTGGAGATAGAGAAAAAAGTTTTTGCCGAAAAAAACCTCGAAGTAGGTATCAAAGAACGCAAACTTGCCCAACAGTTAGCAGAAACAACGGCTTTACAGCAGCGCTTAGACAATGAGCAAAAGAAAATCTTGAACGACGCCAAGCAAAAAGCCAAGCAGCTGCTGGCCGATACCAACCAAAAGATTGAAAATACCATTCGGGAAATCAAGGAAAACAAGGCCGAACGCGAAGTGACCAAGCAAGTACGGCAGGAATTGGAGCAGTTTGAGGTAAAAGAACTGAAAATACAACCTGTACAAGAGCCTGAAAAAGAGGAGTTTTTGCCCGAAGCAGGAGAGATTGGCGTGGGTAGCTTTGTTCGTATCAAAGGTCAACCTACGGTGGGTGAAGTACTGGCCATCAAAGGCAAAGATGCCGAGATTCGGATTGGCGATTTAAAATCAAATATCAAACTCAATCGTCTCGAAAAAGTATCTAAAAAGGCATTTAAAGAAGCTACCGGCGAGAAAAGTATCAATTCCAAAATTGGCGGTATAGACATCAACGAAAAGATGATGAATTTCAGCTTCAATCTCGACATTCGGGGCAAACGGGGCGAAGAAGCCATGATTGATTTGGACGATTTTATGAACAATGCCATCATGCTGGGCTATGACGAAATTCGGGTTGTACATGGCAAAGGAGACGGTATTTTGCGTCAATTGGTCAGGAATTACCTCAAAACCTTTAAGCAAGTAGGCAAAATGACCGACGAACACCCTGACCGCGGCGGCGCTGGCGTGACGCTTGTACACATGAAATAAAGGACATAAAAATTATGTTTGTTAAAGAATCGGTTTTTTGATAGATAATTTTTAATCTTACGGGATATTGTACCTTACTTAACCCGTAAATGAGCGAT
>JBGAUP010000318.1:0-6284 GCA_044228585.1 Runella sp.
AGGTCTTCGGTAGGATTGTGGGGGTCGTGTGCGCGGCCTGATTGTCCAAAACCGCGCACATCGTATCGTATGACTTTAAATTTTTTGGTAAATGTTTTCCACTGTAAATCCCACATTCTGCTGTCGAGGGCCATTCCGTGGATGAATACGACGGCCTCGCCCTGTCCTTCCATTTCATTGTAGAGCCATGTTCCATTGAGGGGGGCTATGTTGGGAGAGGTTGGAATTTGGGCGATAACAATCGGACTAAGCAATGATAAAATCACAAAAACAAGCACGCGCATCGGTGGAAGGACTGGTTGGATTAATTCATAAGGTGCTCGTACTCGAAATCAATACATATCATCAAAGTCATTGGCACTGCCCGCGCCGTAATAGTCATCGTCGTCGCTACGGCTTTTTTTACCGAGACCTTTATAGATAAGGGCTTTTTTGAGAATAGAAATCTGACCAGCGTGGTATAAATCGTGTTGTAAGATACCATGTAACATGGTATAATAATCATATTCACGACCAGGAACAATCTCTTCCAAAAATTCGTCATTTTCGCGTTTTTCGAGTTCGGCAATGAGTTCTTCTTGACTTAAACTCAGTTCCATTTGGAGGGCTTCCCATTCAAATTCATCGAAAATAGGGAAAGATTTCCAATCACGGGCTTTGGTGACTTCGTATTCGCCATCCCCTTGGAGGCGTTTTACGACGAAAATTCGCCAAGTGGTCATGTGATATACTAATTCTGCAATGCTATGGGTACTGGGCATTATTTTTTCGGCGGCCATTTCCCACGATACGTCACTTAATACCTCTACCACCGATGGGCCGTGCCACGCTTCTTCGCTTTCGTAGATGAGATTAAATTGGTCAATAATCCGTAATAGTTCTTCTTTCGCGTCCATTTTGTGTTTTTCGTACGATATTTTTCGTTTTTAAAGTGTTTTTGCTTGTAGGTAAACAAGAATTCCCAAAGTTAGTCAAAACTTATTACTTTCATTATTTTAGGTAATAGATTGATTTGGGATAGTTTGAACGCGGGGCGTTCGGGGATTCTTCGATAGTTTCCCTTAAAAAACCAATCCTAACTTGTACTTTTGCGATATGTTTAACCATTAGCAGCCTTTTTTGTTCATTCAAAACTACTCATAGAACATGTCTCGTAATTTCAAAATTGGATTATTTATAACGGTATCGGTCATTATTACCACTTTCGTTTTTTACTTCTGGCAAGTCGCCAAAACTCCGAATTTTCAGGTGGGCAAAGACAAAGATTTTGCCTTACTCATACCCGCTGAAGGTACCTATGAATCGGTTTTAGATACCCTCAAAAAGAACGATGTATTGAACGACGAAATGTCGTTTCGATTTTTAGCAAAACTCCTCAAACTACCCGAACGCGTCAAACCTGGGCGGTATGTTCTGACCCGTGCCATGGGAAATTTAGACGCAATTCAGAAACTTCGAAATGGCAATCAAGATGCTGTTCGCTTGACTTTCAATAATATACGCTTAAAAGAAGATTTAGTGTTGCGCGTGGGAAGTAAGTTTGCATTTGGGGCTGATACCTTGGGGAAATTGATGAATGACCCGCAAGTTTGTCAGAAATACGGCTTTGATACGACCAATATTGTGAGCATGTTTTTGCCAAACACGTACGAGATTTTTTGGACCACCAAGGCAGATAAGTTTTTGGATAGAATGCACGATGAGTACCAGAAATTCTGGACACCTGCTCGCTTAGAAAAAGCAAAGGCACTGGGATATAGCAAAGCTGAAGTATCGGTTTTGGCCTCTATCGTAGATGCCGAAACCAACCGAAGTGATGAAATGCCGCGTATTGCAGGGGTCTATCTCAACCGAATCAAACAAAGTATGCCGTTGCAAGCCGACCCGACGGTCATCTTTGCGTGGAAGGATTTTAGCATCAAACGCGTTACGAGCCGTTTGTCTTCCTTAAATTCCCCCTACAATACCTACCGGGTGCTGGGCTTGCCCCCTGGCCCTATCAATATTCCAAGTACCGTGGCGATTGATGCGGTATTGAACGCTGAAAAGCATGATTACCTCTACTTTTGCGTCAAAATTGACCCCGATGGCAAACTCTTAGGCTACCATGATTTTGCGGTGACTTACGAAGATCACCTCAATAATGCCCGTATTTATCAAGAAGCGTTGAATAAAATGAACATTAAATAAGGACGCTTCTGATTTATGTTTACCTACGAACACAAAGGAACGCGCGTTCGCTACGCCGATACCGACCAAATGGGGTATGTCTATTACGGAAATTATGGACGTTTTTACGAGATAGGTCGGGTAGAAGCCTTGCGGAGTATTGGGTTTTCTTACCGTGAAATGGAAGAAAGCGGCACGATGATGCCCGTTTATGACAATTACTCGCGCTATTTTCAGCCCGCCCGTTATGATGATGAACTTTCTATCAAAGTGAGCATTGCTGAATTGCCTACGGCGCGGGTTGTGTTTGAGTACGAAATTCGTAATCAGGAAGGGACGTTACTTAACATTGGAAAAACAACCCTTGTATTTTTGAACCGAGAAACAAATCGCCCCACTCGTGCCCCTAAAAACTTGATTGATAAGTTAAATCCCTATTTTTAAGAGGTTTACCGCCACTTCATACCTACTTGGTCATGCTCCAACACTGGTCAATATCAAAATACCGACGAATACGCCAAATTCACACTTTTTTGCACCGTAAACGTTTTTTCTCGAAAACGGTTTCCTTGTCGGATATTGGCACATTGTTGATAGAAAAAATCCTGCTTTACGATATTGACCAGCGAGCCACGGCGGTTGCTTATAATTTTACCTTAGCCGTCTTCCCAGCCATTCTATTTTTGTTTACGCTTATTCCGTATATACCTGTTCCTAATATGGAGGTACAAATTATGAGTTTTATGCATGATGCCATGCCCGAACCTTTGTACGAATTTGCGGCAGCTACTATTTATGATATTATTAGTCGGAAGCAAAGTGGAATTTTGTCATTTGGGTTTATTTTGGCACTCATTACGGCTACCAACGGGATGGGAGCTTTGATGACGGCCTTTAATATGGCCGATCATACCTCAGAAAATAGAGGTTATTTCACCACCAAAGGTATTGCTACTATGCTTACGCTTTTGTTGTCTTTTGTGCTGTTTTTAGCCGTTTTAGTGATTATTGTGGGTGGTTTTTTGGTAGATTGGCTTCACGATACTATCCTCTTAGGAGACTACTTTACTATCTTTTTGCTGGATGTACTTCGCTACGGAGTCATATTTGCTACTTTTACCTTGGCGGTGGCAATCATTTACCGTTTTGCTCCTAAAATGAAGCACGGATGGCGTTTTTTTAATTTAGGCGCATTGGTTGCATCTTTTCTTATTATTGTTTCTACGTACGGGTTTTCCTATTATCTATCTCATTTTGGGAGTTATAACAAACTGTACGGTTCTATCGGAACTATCATTGCACTGATGTTTTGGTTTTATTTGGTAGCGCTGCTACTTATTTTTGGCTTTGAACTGAACCTTAGTATTTGGCGAGCGAAGCATGAGAAGAAAATAATCATAGCAAAGGAAGATACCCCCTCCAAAAAATAAATGCCGTACGCAAGGCGATACGGCATTTACGCACTACCCTAACCCATAAATATTGAAAGATGTTTGTTCCACATCATGTCTTTGTGGTAGAGAAAATCGTGCCAAAATCACAGATATCATCTCTTCTGATTCATTTTTTGTCTTTATTTTGATTTTAAATATTTGATTATTAGTGTGTTGTGTGTATTTTTTCTTCCTTGGCGTAGTTGTAATGTTAAAAATGGCATAGGCTTGATAGCCCGAATAAGCGGTAGTGACATACCGTTTACTCAAAAGTCAGTCGAATTTTGGGGAAAATCCTAATTAATAGTTTACATTTACTTAACAAATGCACCAATTCTAACCATTGAAAGGGATTACCTCGATGATTTTATGAATCCAGAAGTAAGCGTTATATGTACCTGTTATAATCATGCCTCTTTTGTAGGGGAATGTTTACGGTCAGTGATGCAACAGACGTATTCGTCTATTCAGCTTATTGTGATTGATAATGCAAGTACAGATGACTCGCGGCGGATAATTCAACAATTAATAGACCAATACCCTCAGATTATCTTTTTGAGAAATACCCATAACATCGGCCTCTGTAAGGCATTTAATCAGGGATTGGGGGAGGCTACTGGAAAATACGTGATTGACTTAGCCGCCGATGATGTCATGCCTCCCGACCGCATCGAAAAGCAAGTGAAAGCCTTTGAAAATCTTCCCAAAGACTATGCTGTTGTATTCTCCAACGCGGCATACATAGATGCTTCTGGTAAAAAATTGGGTTATCACTATGCGCTTGGCGACGATGGACAAGCGGCGGGAGTGGTGCCAACGGGCGATGTTTATAAAGAGATTTTGCGCCGCTATTTTATATGTACCCCTACCATTATGATGCGAAAGTCGGTATTGATGAAATTGGGAGGTTACGACGAAAATTTATCTTATGAAGATTTTGATTTTTTTGTTCGTTCGGCTCACGATTACCGTTACTACTATTTAGACGACGTTTTGATGTATAAACGCGTTTTGGAAGGGTCGTTGGCGACGCAATTTTACCGCGTTGGAAATTCGATGCTAAAATCAAGTTGGGAGGTTTGTAATAAAGCTTACGACCTGAGTCGCTCCCAAGAAGAGTACGATTTGTTGGCCAATCGGATAAGAAGTTTTATCAAAAAATGCTTTGTTGCCGAAGACGCTAAACAAGCTGAGGAGTTTCGAAGATTATTGAACTACATCGAAGACCCTGGTTGGGAAACAGACTTATTAGTTATACTGTGCCGTCTTCATTTGCCCGTCAATTGGGCCTATCAACAATACGCTAAATGGCAAAGTAATCGCAAACTTACGCTTATGCAGCAAGGCGTTCCTTACGTTCAGCTGGAGCAATGAGGTTTGGTTTATTGTTTTGAGTTTACAGTTTGCAGTTTTGCCGATAAGAATTGCTTTTCTAATCGGTAACCTGTAAACTTGGGACTTTAAACGCTACCCAATGCCTGCCGAATTTTTAAAGATACATCCCCAGAATCCCGAACCGCGTAAAATCCAACAGGTAGTTAGCTGTCTTCGAGAGGGGGGAGTGGTGATTTATCCTACCGATACCGTTTATGCGATGGGTTGTGACATTCACAACGCACGTGCTGTAGAACGCATAGCCCGTATCAAAGGGATAAAACCGCAAAAAAATGATTTTTCCTTTATTTGTTACGATTTAAGTCATATTGCCGACTACGCAAAGGTGGGTAATGGCGCTTTCAAACTGATGAAGCGATTGCTGCCAGGGCCGTTTACGTTTATTTTGGAGGCAAACAATCGCGTACCCAAAGTGTTGGCCAATCGAAAAACGGTTGGTATTAGGATACCTGACCATCCTATTACCCGCCAAATTGTCTATGAACTCGATCACCCGGTTATCACGACTTCTATCAAAGACGACGATGACGATATCATGGAATATCCTACTGATCCTGAAATCATTTTTGAAAGATTTCAGCACCAAGTGGATTTGGTTATAGACGGCGGTTTTGGGGGACTTATTCCCTCGACAGTTATTTTGGCCACTGATGACGATTTTGAAGTAATACGTGAAGGAGCTGGGGAGTATGTTGCTTGATTTCGACGTTATTCTATCACGATAAGCCGTTAAATCGCTTGAAATATATCCGTAATCTTTACTTTTCTACGTTATTTTGGGGAGTATTAGTAGGCTTAGCCGCTGCCTTTCTATTAGCGTACATTTTTCCCGTCGTATTTGGCTTCGCCAAACTCTTGACTGCCATTGTGGGTTTATTACTGGTTGTAGATTACGTGGTGCTTTTTAGTAACCAGTCTGGGCTTTTTGCGCGGAGAGAAGTAGCCGATCGTCTTTCCAATGGAGACCCGAATCCCATCACTCTTTATGTAGAAAATCGCTACCCTTTTAAGGCCAAACTGGAGGTTATTGACGAAACCCCTTTTCAGTTTCAAAAACGAGATGTGTTGTTTGAAGCACAGTTGTATGCTAACGAAACCCAGCTACTTCGTTACGAATTGCGTCCGACGAAGCGCGGTGAGTATAGCTTTGGGGCGGTGAATGTCTTTGTACGAAGCCCGCTGGGGTTGGTAAAACGACGTTATCAATTTTCACAAAACAAAATGGTGGCGGTGTATCCTTCCTATTTACAAATGCGTCAGTATGAACTTCTGGCTATTTCCAATCGC
>JBGAUP010000319.1:0-6255 GCA_044228585.1 Runella sp.
AACTTGGATTGAGTTTACCGACATTGTGAATCAATTTGAGGCAACCTTCAACGATTCCGGAAAGGTAAAGCTGAACAAGCTAAGCAAAGACGAAATTCTTGGTACAAAAACTGAAACGGGGCTTTTTCAAAAATACTTTTCGCTTTCGTTCGATGACGAAGCGTTGTATGACCTCGAAACAAAAGACGGTTTGAAAGTAGCAGGTAACACGACTTATACCTACGCCATTACCGAACTCAACGATTTCCCGAATGATTTACAAAATTCGGCTCGGCTCGAACAGTTCTCAACTGATAGCAGTCATTTTCCCATTTCAACAGGTTCGACGCTGGGAATGATGCTCTCCTGCAATCACGTATATAATCAGACGTTAGTAATTTGCGACGGTGATGCGATGGTAAACGAAATGGTCGGAGAAGTACGCAGACACTATTCTTTTTCGGCATGGTCGAAAGAAAACGAGGTGAGTATTTCAGCCAAAGATGCCTTTATGGAAGAAGTAAAAGCCAACAACCGAAAGGTCGTAAAAGCACATTTCAATGTGATGGTTTTTCACCGAGATTCTGAAATCGCAGATAGCTACCGTTCATTGGCCGCAGCGGCTATTTCCAAGTTAGGCTTCAAGCCAAAGTTGGCTACTTGGGACGCTGAAACATTATTCTGGGCATGTATTCCTGGAAACATTTCTGAAATCGGAACGGACAATTTAGCTACTTGCTTTTTGGAGGAGGCCACGACCATTTGGAACGTAGAAACTAATTACCAAGACGGTTTTTTTAATAAAAATGGGATTTTGCTCACCGACCGCTTTGGCCGACCGTGCATGGTGGATCCTTTCTTTGCACCGTTAGAAAAAGGATTGATTTCCAATCGGAATTTTATGGTAATTGGCCCATCGGGTTCAGGAAAGTCGTTTACAATGAACAACATCATTTATTACCTGCTTTCGCACGGCGTACACATAAGCATGGTGGATGTAGGACACTCATACAAACGCCTCTGCAAACTTATGGGCGGAAGGTATATTACCTACGAAACGGATAATCCTATTAACTTCAATCCCTTCTATATGAAGGATTTGAATCCCGACGAAGAAACCAAAGATGCATTAGCCAACTTGCTTATGGCTCTGTGGAAGAAAGACGGGGAACGGTCGTCAAAGTCAGAGGAAGTAACTATTTCGAGCATTGTTCACGAATACTATGTATCACTACGTCGCAATCGAAATGACGGAAACGATATTTTTCCGTGTTTCGACAGCTTTTATGAGTTCACCCAAAATGAATACCCTGACATCTTTAAGCAAAACCAAGGGCGTTCAGAAAAGGAATTTGATTTGCAAAACTTTCTATACGTTTTGCGTCCATACTATAAAGGTGGTCAGTATGATTACCTGCTCAACTCCCGGCAAAACATTGACCTCATGGACTTGCCTTTTGTGATTTATGAGTTGGACAACATCAAAGACCACCCTGTATTATTTCCCGTTACGACTATTATGATTATGAACACTTATGTTCGGAAGTTGTTCAGTGTCAAAGGCGTTTTGAAAATGTTGGTTATTGAAGAGGCATGGAAGGCTTTGGCAAAAGATAGTTTTTCCGACTTCCTGCGTTGGTGTTCAAAGACTGTTCGGAAACATTATGGCTCATTGGGAGTAGTTACTCAGGAAGTAGATGATTTGGTCGGAAACGCCATCGTCAAAGATGCCATTATCAACAATTCACCCATTAAATTTCTGCTCGACCAGAGCAATTATGAGAAACGTTTTGGCGAAATCATGCAGACGCTGGCACTCTCCGAAAAGCAAGCGAACATTATTTTGAGTATCAACAAAGGCAAAAACCCAAATCGGCCACCGTACAAAGAATTAGCGTTGCTGCTGGGTGATTATTGTAAAGTTTATGGCGTTGAGGTTTCCAAAACCGCTTATGGAACTTTTACAACGGAGCGGCGAGAAGTGGAAGAAATTCAAGACTTAGCCCAAAACAAGTACAACGGCAACCTTGAAAATGCCGTAAAAGCATGGGCAAATGGTGAACGAACAACTGTTTTTCAACCCTAATATCTATTCCCATGATACATCTAAAACCCTTAAAATTACTCGTTTTGACAGGTTTAATGAGCTTTTTTCAATTGAAAGCCCATGCACAGTTTGTTGTATCTGACCCTCTGCACACGGCGGTTACACAGCTCATCAAACTATTGCAAGACCCTTCGTTTAAAACCTTGGTCAAGAATGTCGAAAAGTTAAAAAAAGTAGCCAGTGGCGTACAACAATTTCACAGGGGAACACAGTTGGTGTCAACTATTACCCAAACGACTTCGATGCTTAACCAAATGGCCAATTCGATTGGCAAAGATGGGCATATCTATCCTGCCGAGTACCAAATGATTATTCAGGATTTCCAAGGTTTAACCAAAGCAGGGACGGACATATTGAAAGATATGAGGCAATCTACCTCACAAAATATTCTGGAAATGAATGATTCTGAACGAATGAACTGGCTCAATATGGCGCACGAGAGGGCAGGAAAATTCCACAATTTGGTACAGTCTTACTACAATCGAATCCGAGCCATGTCTATGCGGAGGGCAGGCAACTTGCGTGACCGCCAAGCTACGGCTAAACTCTATGACATTGCTTTGGCAAACGTTACAACCAATCCATTAGGTGGGAATTTTAACTTTAACAATGGCAACGAACAAGCTTATGATGCTTTTTACCCTGAGGGAACTTCTGTTTTGGACAACTATACTGAAACCGAAGATGCTGTCAAAATGCGGCAAGCCCAAGAAGATTTCAATAAACGCCTCTTAAATTACCAAGATGAGTTACAAATAGCTGAAATGAAAGCTCAACGTATAGCTTTATCCATGAAAATCGCAGAAGGATACCGACCGATTGAAAACTGGGCTGGAACAAAAACGGTAGGTTGGGCAACCCCTGATGGTAAAGAGATTTCCAAAGAAGAATTTGAGGTCATTGTCAAAATACTTGGGCGAGAATTACTGGTTCCGATGCGAGAAGAACTGACCAAAAAATACCGAATTGATGAAGGCATTAAACTGAAATAGCATGAACTTCGATATTCTAAAAACCCTCGAACAGGTCTATCAAAGCACCCTGACGAGCTCTAATAGTGCGGCTGAGAAAATTGAAGTCAGCATACGTGCAGCTGCGGGGATTGGCGCATTGGTGTATATCTTTTCGAGACTAATTGGGCAAATTTCCCGTAACGAACCGATTGATTTTTTTCCGTATCTACGTCCGTTTTTAATGGTGTTGCTTATTGCCTCTGCGCCCAAGATGTGCGATGTAATGGACGCTTTTGGCAAGAAAACAGTAGGTTTGGTCAACGCATCAAACGGAGATTTGTACGAAAAGGTCAAGAAGAACACCGAAATGGTACAAAAGAAAATTCGGGAGAAGTGGGACGAAATTGGTACCAACCCACAACGTTACAAAGAAATTTTCGGTGGTGACTTAAACGAAGACCGTGAAGCATTTATGGGTCTGGGAAGTGTCGGGGTTGATTTCAAAATTGGGTTTCAGCGTTTTTCGGAGGAATTTAAGTTTCAGATTTTGTCTGCTCTTCAGGATATTCTGATGGCCATCATGCACTTGGCCGAAGCCATTTTATTCTTGATTTCCATCTGTTACCGCCTCGTACTAAGAATGGGCGCCCCCATTGCGTTTGTATTAGCGATATTTCCTGGCTTTACCCAAAATATAGCCAGTTGGTTTGGTAGTTACATCAACTACACACTTATGCCCACCGTTGCAGCTTTGTACAGCAGCATTGCCTTTGCCGCTTCTGATGCCTACCTGAATGCCTACGACCCTGCGGCTGCCGTACAGTCGGGAGGAGCTGAGGCACAGCAACCCGAATATTTGGGATTGGCTTACATAGCCCTACTCGTCATGTTTTTAATTGGTTATTTTCAAGTTCCATCTATGACCAATATGCTCGTAACCGTGGGAGGAGTAGGTGCTATGGTGCAAGGTGCTACTCGTATGGCCAATCAAACGCTTGGCAGTGCTACTTCATCTGTTGCCAAGGGAACGGCAGGGGCCAGTACTCGGATATTGAGGGATACAGGTAAAGCTTCATTGGATGGTTTAGGAAGCATTCCTAAAAATGTTTCAGCAGGTGTCCAGCAAGGTTCTAACAAAGGTGCAACGTATGGCCCACAAGGAAAAGTAGTTGGTGGGGTAATTGGCGGAGTCGGTGGTTTGGCAAAATCTACGATTGGGGCAACCGCTATCGGAGCCTTAAAAGCCACCAAACAAGAGGGTAAACGCCAAAGGAATCGCTTAGATAGTAAAATTAACCGTCTGTAAACCCATGCTTTTAAAATCATTTCAATACCAGAATAACCTACTGTATGGCCACCGAAAAACGCTCAATTTCTATCTTGGAGCGTTGGGACTATTGGCCTTCATGACGATTGTAATAGTGGTTTGGTCTTTCAAAAAATACCAACAGCATACCGCTAAAACGTATGTTTTTCATCCAAAAGGAGCATCCATTGAAATTTACGACGAAAAAAAATGAAAGAATTATTGCAATTGGAAAAAGACTTCCAGCGAGGTAGGCTGCTGGTCATCGTGGCATTTGCCTGTTCATTTCTCATCTCTATTACGGCAGTGGTACTGGCGTTCAAATACAGTAATGATTTCTCAAAACGCATCTATTTAGTCAATCGAGGTGAGGCCATCGAAGTAACCTGCGGAGACGTAACCGACAATCGCCCAGCCGAAGCCCGTCACCATGTAAGTCGTTTTCACGAACTATTCTTCAATGTTTCACCTGACCCGAAATCCATTGACGACAACATGAAAAAGGCATTGTTCCTCTGTGATGAGTCTGCAAAGAAGCTACACGATAACCTCAGTGAGCAGAATTTTTACCGTGAAATGATACAGGGAAACGTAACCCAACGAGTTAAAATAGATTCTGTTTTAACGGATTTACGAATGTATCCTTACCAAACTATCACCTACGCAACGCTTATCCAAGAACGAGCTACTGCTATTTCAGAAAGGCAACTTATTACGCAAACATATTTGGTGGACATCAATCGTTCCGATAATTCACCCAACGGTTTTTTGATGCGTGATTTCCAAATTCTTACTTCCAAAATCGTGCGGGAACGTTCAAAATAGCCATGCGCTCATTATTCAGAAAAACCCAAAAAGAGGAAGAACACCCTGCCTTTCAGGTGGGCGAACAAGTAGGTAGATGGTTTTCGGAACTGACTATTAAAATAGCAAACTATCTAAATAGCTGGCAACACCGAGTAGGCTTTCGACTAAGAAATGTACTGATTTTAAGCATTTTGCTTTTACTGTTCGTATGGTTCATCTGGCAAATAAGCAATGTTTTTAACGGTCACCGTAGCGCTTGAAATTTTTACTAACAATGCACATAAACGACAACCCAAATCCGCACCACGTACCCATAACGGCAGGGGCAGAAACAGCTAAAAAATTGAGTTTGAACAAAAAACAGTTGGCCATGTTTCTAATCCCAATTGCTTGCTTGATTGGAATAGGGATTTTTGGAGTGATGGGTGGATTTATCTCAACTGGTCAAAGTAATTCTGCTGACAGTACTCACCTCGACTTAACCCCTCCCGAAGCAAAGCTGAAAAACCAGAAAGGTGACGAAAAATATGACAAAGACTTTACTCCCTCTGACCTTAGCCCTAATCGCTCAGGTACAAACGCTCTTGATCAACACGCCGCTCAAAATACCGAAATGCTCACGGGCCAAAACCCGACGCAACGTCTGGGCACGAACGAATACTTGACTGAAAACGATTTGCGAGAAATTGAACAGCGGAATAATAAACTAAAATACGCTTCGCCCACTGAGCAAAAGCAGTTTCAGAAACGGCAATTCACAAAACAAAGCCAACGCCAATTGCGAGAACAGCAACGAGTGTTAAATACGATGTACCGCAGCCCTAAAAGTAAGGAGCAATTAACCGAGGAACGCCAAGACCAAGCCGACCGTGATTTTAATCGTCATGCAACCGAGGCTGTTTTACGGCAAATCGAAATGGCAAATCAAAGGAACATGGGTGGCCAAACCGAAGGTGGTGCTTCCCCTATTCTATCTGCCGAGCCATTAATGAGCAAAGAATACTTGACCCTCAAAAAAGCCTATGGAGGCCAATTACCTGCTGAATACCGCACGTTGTTCAAAAAGGAAATTGAAGCAGAGAACAAGGGGCTGCTTAAAAATG
>JBGAUP010000320.1:0-7067 GCA_044228585.1 Runella sp.
AACGTGTTATTAGACGAAAGGCGATTTCATTACTAAGGATTGATAATGAGCTACTTGTCGTGAAGTAACAACCGAGAGGTTTATTGCTACTCTCAAAAGCAAGTTGGAGACAATTTTGTTTCTTTACAAGAAAAAAGGGGACAAATGTTTTACGGAGCAAAATTTGATAAAACGCCAATGGGAAATAGCTGATTTGGTCATTGCTTGCTTGCGGAGTATTTCTCTGAATCCTTATTAATATACGTTTCGGAAGTGGCAATTTGAAAATAAATCCCTAATGCGGTTGCATCGGGAATTTATTTTCAAATTGACGCATTCCCCATTTTATTTCTTCTGCGCGGCCATCCATTCCATGATAGTCACGGGGCGGCCGTTCAGCAAGACGGGTTTGTTGTCATAATCCAACTTGGCCAGATTGGCATGGGAATAAATCCACGACCAGTGGCCGTTGTAGTAATAGTTTTCACCCCCAAAAAAGCCCGTGATGTCGGTCACGTGGTCATAATAGCTGAAGTGTACGTTTTTGGCTCCTGCTTTTTTTAGCCGCTCATACACAGGTACTACGGTAAGTTCGGGTTTAGTAGTGGCATCTTCTTTGGAGTGAATAAACCATATTGGTACGTGTTTGATGCTGTTTATTTGGGCATCGCTGATGTACTGCGACTGGTACGCCAAAGCACTAATGTAGCCCGCCGCAAAGTACGAAGGTTCGTTTAGAATGAGTTTCAGGGCCATGTATCCGCCGTTGGAGCAGCCCCCTACGTAAATCCGCTTGGTGTCTATGTCGGGATGCTTGGCTACATACGCTTTGATAAGTGCCATTAACCCTTTGTTATATACGTCTTCGCCAGAGCCAGGCTGCATCACGCCTTCTTTGTTGTGCATCCATGCGCCAGGGCATTGGGGCACCAACACGTAGGCTGCACCAAAATAAGCTTGAATATCATTAGAGGCATAATTGAAGGCTTTGTTGCCAATCAACGGAATGGTAGGGTCGGTGCCTCCTTCGCCGCCACCGTGTAGCCAAATGATGAGGGGATTTTTGTTGGATTTGTTTTTGGGCGTAAAATCTGCGTACGACATGGTTTTGCCTGCTTCGTATTCGTACTTGCCCGATAAGTCAAAATCATCTACGATGGGTCGGATGCGCGCTTTTTCTTTGTTCCACACTTGATTGGTTTTGGTGTTGGTAACGGTCACTTGGTAGTTTATCCACGTATTGCCACGGCATTTGGCACCTTGAGAATATTGAATGGGTGAACCAATGGGCAGATTGGGGGCAACGGCCAAAACGAGCGTGACGTGTGTGCCTTCTTTTACCCGATTTCCTTTGTTGTCAGAAACATACGCAAAAACTACGCTGCGGTTTCCGCTTTTTTGCGGGTCGGGAATGGTCGCACAGTCGGAACTGCGCTCCACAGCGACGGTAAAATCCTTAAAATCAACGGAAGAAACAGGCGCATCTAAGGTCAAGATAACTTTGTTGACGGCAGGTCCCCAGTCAAACCCTTCTACCACGAGGGTATAGTCGCTACTGGCGAGGCGGGAGGGGAGTAGGCGGGCAAAAAGACTGTGGCTACACAAAAGTGCGCTCAACAACGCCAATCGAAAAACTTTGGTAAGGTACATTGCTTTTATTGACAGGTTAAAGTTTAAGTGAAGGGTCAAAGTTAGTCTTAGATTGTTACAATTTCAACGGTTAGTGGGTCAATAGTGGTACATGAAAAGGCACTGCTTTTTAGGGTTGACCGCAGTTTTTGGTGATTGATATCATTTCTTTAGAGGGCGCAAGGACAGACGATGATCATCAAGAATTCCCAACAGTAAATTTGGTATATTCTTGTATAAGTGTTTGTAAGGGCTTTAGCTACAATTTATCTGCTTCCACGCACGAACGTAGCTCGGTGGGGATTTTCTACAAAGCTTTGGGCTTGGTTGGAATCAGAACTATTAGAGAGCTGTAAAAAGCAATGTAGGACTTATAAGTTTAGAAAGGGGTTGTATTGAAATTCGCTGTTGGTTTTTAGCGCATAAAAACAAAGAAGCTGCCTCCAAAATGGGGCAGCTTCTTTTATCTGTGGTGTATTGGGTACGATTAGTCGTTGCACCAGCAGGTATTATCGGCACCGCAAGTTTTGCCAGTTTTGGGTTTTGCACCAGCCAAAATACCTTGGGCTTGTGATTTTGAAAGACTTACGATTTTGTCGGTTTTGAGCGTGATTTTTGAAAAGTTCTTTTTCATGGCATTTGATTGTTATATAGTTGTTTTTGATTGTATTTCCTTGTTTTGGGGTGTATTGGGTACGATTAGTCGTTGCACCAGCAGGTATTATCAGCAGCAAGTTTTGCCAGTTTTTGGGTTTTGCACCAGCCAAAATACGCTTGGGCTTGTGATTTTGAAAGACTTACGATTTTGTCGGTTTTGAGCGTGATTTTTGAAAAGTTCTTTTTCATGGCTTTTGATTGTTTTGTATTTGCTTTTGATTGAATTGCCTTGTTTGACGATTCAAAGTTGGCACATAAAACCAATCTACGAAAATCAAAAACAGTCAGGCGTAGTAAATTATTTCTGAGGCGTAGAAATTGTCCATTGAAACATGGTAGGTCATTTATTGAGCGGGTGCTGAAGGTAAAAAGTACACAAAGGGTAGGGGTTGAACTGCAAAACAAATGCAAAATACTTGTGGCTGTGAAGGTTAGATATGAGGCCAAAAACAGAAAAGCCTACTATAAAAAGTACAGTAAAATCAAGTAATAGTTTAAACTATTGCAAAAAGTGCATCAAAACTTTCATATATTTGAGAATAAGCAGCAATAATTATGAACCGAGCACTTGATATCAAAAATTGGACTGAGGGAGGAAACAATTACGTTTTAAAAGCCAGTGCGGACAATAAATGGAGTGGCTTTCAGAGCGTTATTACAAAATTGACATCTTCATTTGGCGACAAATTCAATATTGTTATTTGGACAGATGAGCAAAAAGAAAATGATTATTACTGCATACCTTTTGAAGTACTAAAGCATTTATTTATTGACGAACATAAGACAACAGGAAAGTATCCTAACAGGTGGACGGCTATAATTTTAAACCATCAATTTTTGATGCATAGTAATTCAGAGCTTTCGGTGGACATTTCTTCTTACTATTCATTGCCTTTGTTGCAACAATCTACATTGGACATTGATGATGACTTTTTTATTGAAAATGCCAAAGCTGAAATAAATATCAGACTTGGACAGTCTAAATTCAGAAAAGGTGTATTGAAAAACTTTGATAATAAGTGTGCTTTGACGGATATTTCAGAACAATCGTTATTGACGGCAAGTCATATTGTTCCTTGGTCACACAACAAAAACTATAGAGGTGACATTTCAAACGGGATTTGCCTTTACATAGAAATTGACGCTTTATTTGACAAAGGATTTATTACATTCACAGACGATTTGAAAGTTATGGTTGTATCAGACAAATCAAAGCTTTCTGAACAACTAAAAGATAAACTTGAGCTATTAAATGGCAAACAGCTAAAGCCGACAAAAAATAAAGAATTAAACGAAGAATATTTGAATTATCACAGGAAAAATATATTTAGACAATAAGTACTACTAATAGCGGTTTTGCGTCAGGCGGGCTGAATCGGACTGCCGAAGCAGTGCAAAACTCAGTTCAGTAGTAGTTTTCAATTGAACTTTAGTAATAATATTGGCTTTTGTGCTTCGATTTCCCGCCCGAACGCAAATCCCAAAAATGTTACCACGTCCTTCAGGGCGTGGAGACAAACTCCCCCTGACATTCTTCACTCAAGTCCTCCCGTATCATGTACGATTCCCGAAAATGAATGTAACATTTTTGAAAGAAATTTATCCTAAATAGGCATTAACTTATTGAAAATTAATGAGTTAATTGTTGTACGAAATTTATAAGTATTTGAAAGAAAACCAATATTCGATGCGCTGACCACCTACTACTTTTGACCCATTCGATTTTTAATCCTTATCAGAATGAGTCGTCAGCACAGCATCTTCTTTTGGTCTATTACTGCCGCATTAGGTGGTTTTCTTTTTGGGTTTGATACTGCCGTTATCTCGGGCGTAGAGCAAACCCTCCAACAAATTTGGTCGCTCACGCCTTTCCAACACGGGCTGACGGTTTCCATTGCCTTGATAGGCACGGTCATTGGGTCATTGTTTGGCGGTATCCCCGCCGACCGCCTCGGACGCAAAAAGACATTGTTCTGGATTGCGCTTTCTTATTTACTCTCCGCGCTCGGTACGGCTTTGGCGCAGGATTGGAACTTGTTTTTGGTATTCCGCTTTTTGGGTGGTTTGGGCGTAGGCGCGTCGTCGGTGGCAGCTCCGATGTACATTACCGAAATCTCACCTGCACGGTCGCGGGGCAAAATGGTGGCCTTGTTCCAGTTCAATGTCGTTTTCGGGATTCTCGTTGCTTACATTTCTAACTATTTCCTGCAAGACATTCCGCACGAGGCTTGGCGTTGGATGTTGGGCGTACAAGCGTTTCCAGCTCTGTTGTTTATTATCACCGTCCTTAACATACCCGAAAGTCCGCGCTGGTTGGTACTCAAGCGAGGTAAAACGGAGGAAGCCCTTTCCATCCTCGAAATCATTGACCCACAGACTGCTGCGCAAACGCTCCAAAATATTAGCAACAGTCAAACCGACACTACTACGGCTAAGCCTCAACTGTTTTCGGGGAAATACAAAATACCCGTGACGCTGGCGATTTTGTTCGCACTTTTCAATCAGATGTCGGGCATTAACGCCATTATTTACTACGCCCCTCGTATTTTTGAAATGACGGGTTTGGGCAAAGACTCTGCCTTATTGTCGTCGGCAGGTATTGGTCTTACCAATTTGGTTTTCACGCTCTTAGCCCTCAACGTTATTGACCGTATTGGTCGCCGCAAGCTCATGTTCATTGGTTCGGTAGGGTTGATTGTTACGTTGGGTTTGGTGGCTCGCGCTTTCTATCTGGAAGATTTTGGCATGACCGTCCCTGTGTTGCTCTTCGTTTATATCGCCTTCTTTGCTTTCTCGCAGGGGGCCGTGATTTGGGTTTTTATCTCCGAAATTTTTCCCAACGAAGTACGTGCCAATGGACAGGCGTTGGGCAGTTTTACCCACTGGATCATGGCGGCTATTGTAGCGTTTAGCTTTCCTTCTATCGCCAGCTATTTGGGCGGTGGCCATACGTTTCTGTTTTTCTCGGGAATGATGCTACTCCAACTGCTTTTTGTCTGGAAAATGATGCCCGAAACCAAAGGGTCTTCGCTCGAAAAAATTGAACATACCGTTTTTGCTCACTAAATCATACCCTTCCACCGATATGAAAACCAACATCATTTGTTTTGGTGAAATGCTTTGGGACGTACTGCCTACGGGCAAACAACCTGGCGGTGCACCCATGAACGTGGCCGTTCACCTCAAAAATTTAGGTCATAACCCGCAGATGATTAGCCGCATTGGCAACGACGAACTCGGCAAAGAACTTTTGGCCTTTGTGGAAGAAAAGGGACTCAGCACTGACTTAATTCAACAAGGAGAAACTCACCTGACGGGCGTTGTAAAAGCCAACGTAAGCGATAAAAACGAGGTCACTTACAAAATCGTACAGCCTGTGGCGTGGGATTATATCCAATGCGATGAAGTATTAGAAAACACCGTCGCCAATGCAGATGTGTTTGTTTATGGTAGCTTGGCTGCTCGTAGTGCTACTTCTGCCGAAACGCTTTTTAAGCTGCTCAAAAAGGCTCGTTTTAAGGTATTTGATGTGAATCTCCGCGCCCCGCATTATGACCAAACCACGCTCGAACAGCTTCTTAGCGAAGCCGATATGGTGAAAATGAACGCCAATGAGTTGGCATTATTGTCAACTTGGTATGCTCCCAATACCGATGAAAACAACGCTATCACCGCACTGGCGACTCGTTTCAATCTTCAAACGATTTGCGTTACCAAGGGTGCACACGGGGCGGTGTTGTGGACAGGCGGGCAGTTTTATCAGACGGGCGGGTTTCAAGTAGAAGTCAAAGATACCATCGGTAGTGGTGATTCGTTTTTGGCGGCTTTGCTGACGGGCCTATTACAAGGTCAATCTCCCGAAGAAAGTGTACGATTTGCCTGTGCAACAGGGTCATTAGTAGCTACTTATTACGGGGCCACCCCGTTTGTTTCTTACGAAGAAATTCAATCTTTTTTAACCCCCAATCTAATATAACAATCACTATGAACACGAAAATTCTCTACTTGAGCAAGATGAGAAACCATCTTTTGGGCATGGCAGCTTGGCTTCTGACGCTGCAAATGGCCTTGGCGCAACGCACCGTCACGGGAAGTGTTACAGGAGAAGACAACAACGAACCATTGGTCGGAGCCAGTATTATACTCTCAGGCACTACCATTGGTACAAGGGCGGATGCAGAAGGCAAATTTTCAATTTCAGTGCCCGAAAATGCCACCACGTTGAAAGTGTCGTTTATTGGTTACACTACCAAAGAAATTGCAATCACAGGACTCAGCACTGTAAAAGTTAGTCTTAGCCCAGGTGGGACACTCGGCGAAGTGGTAGTAGTAGGCTATACCTCTCAACGCAAGGAAGACTTGACAGGCTCGGTGGCGGTAGTTGAACTTAAACCCATCAAAAACAACAGTTCGGGAAACCCCATGCAATCTTTACAGGGGCGCGTAGCGGGGTTGTACGTAGAAAAAGACGGGTCACCGAATGGCTCTAACGGTCGAATTCTGATTCGCGGAGCCAATACTTTGGGCAATAATGACCCATTGTACATCATTGACGGTATTCCTACAACCCGCCCCGAAGTATTTCAAAACATGAATCCTGCCAACATCGAATCGGTGCAGGTGTTGAAAGATGCCTCTGCCGAATCTATTTATGGGGCTCGTGCTTCTAATGGTGTCATCATTGTCACTACTAAAAATGGGGGAAATACCAATGGTAAAATAGAATTTCAGTTCAATAGCAGCGTTTCGGCACAGTCGGAGAAATCAATGCGTTTGAAAATGCTGAATTCCGTAGATAGGGG
>JBGAUP010000321.1:0-6229 GCA_044228585.1 Runella sp.
AGGTAGAATTTTACCTCGCCGCCTTACTGGTACTTCTTTGAAGTATCAGCGCAAAGTGTCGCAAGCTATCAAGCGTGCGCGTCACTTGGCTTTATTACCGTATGTAGCTGACCAATTAAAGTAAAAAACGGAAGGAGAAACTGACGATGCAAGTTATTTTAAGAACTGATATTGCTGGGCTTGGTTATAAGAACGACGTCGTTGACGTTAAACCTGGCTATGGTCGTAACTATCTCATTCCGCAAGGATTTGCGGTAATGGCGACCGATTCAAACAAAAAACAATTGGCCGAAAACTTGAAGCAAGCTGCTCACAAGGCCGAAAAACTCAAAAAAGACGCTGAAGATTTGGCAGCGGCGATTGGCGACATCACGCTCGACATCGCAGCCAAAGTAGGCGACAGCGGCAAAATCTTCGGTCGTGTGACGAGTATCCAAATTTCGGATGCCCTCAAGGCCAAAGGATTTGACGTAGATCGTAAGAAAATTACGATTGAAGACGTGAAAGTAGTAGGGGTGTACAAAGCCATCCTCGACCTACACAAAGAAGTAAAACATGCCGTAAACGTAAGCGTAGCAGGCGAAGCCTAAATACGTCAATCATAAGGCACAGAAAAGGGCGCGTTGCAAAATGCGCCCTTTATTTTTGCGATAAATTTACGTTTATCTCGTCTCGTGGTCATTAATTGATTACTGTGGACTCCCCGTTGCCGAGGAGGGATTCTCAGCGGAGGCTTGTGTGCTTTTTCCTTGCAGGTTGTCCAGCAATTCCTGTAGCATTTTTTCGGCTTCGGGGGTATATTTTTTTAGTGCTTCCGAGCCTTGGTTCTTCAACTGCTCAAAGTATTCGGGCATTTTATCTAATGCTCCTTCCGCCTCAGATTTGAGATCGTTGGCTTTGTTTTTGAGGTCTTCAAATGCTTTTTCGCCCTCTTCAGTTTGCAAATATTTATGCAAAGCAACTCCTGCGGCAGCGCCGAGGATGAACGTAGCTAAGTGTTTGGCATTGACCATGACGTTTTTGTTTTAGTGTTAATAGTTTGACAAATGAACGTGTAATGAGTGACTAAAAAAATGATTTTTACACCAACGGACGAGTTTTTATTTAGACTTTATCAAACTCAACACTAATTTTGTTTGTTGATACAATAACCGTTATTTTAGCTCAAAACGGATTAACCAATAACGATTAACATACGCTTCTGTGCTTGATATTCAAAAAATTCGCCAAGATTTTCCCATTTTAGCCGAAGTAGTCAACGGAAAACCCTTGATTTACTTCGATAATGCGGCTACTACCCAAAAACCCCTCCCAGTGTTAGAGGCATTGGCCAATTACTACGGGCATTACAACGCCAATATTCATCGAGGTATTCACTTTTTGGCCGAAAAAGCGACCTCTGCATTTGAAGCCACGCGAACTAAAATTCAAACTTTTTTGAACGCTCCGCACGTAGAAGAAATCATTTTTACATATGGTACTACCGACGGTATCAATTTGGTAGCCCAAACCTACGGAAGGAAATTTTTGAAAGAAGGCGACGAAATCATTATTAGTACTTTGGAACACCATTCCAATATCGTACCGTGGCAAATGTTATGTGAAGAAAAAGGCTGTGTCTTGCGGGTAATTCCTATCAATGATGCAGGTGAATTGCTCATGGATGAATACGAAAAAATGCTCTCCGAAAAAACCAAGTTGGTGTCGGTGGTGCATGTATCCAATGCCTTGGGAACGATTAATCCTGTCAAAGAAATCATTGAGAAAGCCCATGCCGTAGGTGCAAAAGTACTGATTGACGGTGCGCAGGCAACCTCACACATTGACATTGACGTTCAGGCACTCGATTGTGATTTTTACGTATTTTCTTTGCACAAACTGTATGGCCCGACGGGCATGGGAGCACTGTATGGAAAAAAAGAAGTTTTAGAAGCCATGCCACCGTATCGCGGTGGTGGAGAGATGATAAAAGAAGTAACTTTTGAGAAAACCATCTACAACGACATTCCTTATAAATTTGAAGCAGGAACACCTAATATTGCCGACGTTGTAGCAGCCAAAACAGCCATTGAATACGTAGAAATGCTTGGTAAACAATCTGTTGCTGATTACGAACACGAACTGTTGGTGTATGGTACAGACGCATTACAAAGTATTGAAGGATTACGCATTATTGGCACAGCCAAAGAAAAAGTCAGTGTATTGTCGTTTGTGATGGAAGGGATTCATCCACAAGATATTGGCGTGATTTTAGACCAACAGGGCATTGCGGTTCGTACAGGACACCACTGTACCCAACCATTGATGAAACGCTTGGGCATTGTCGGAACTTCCCGTGCCTCTTTTGCCGTTTACAATACCAAAGAAGAAATTGATAAATTGGTGATTGGATTGGAGAGAGTTAAAAAAATGTTGAGTTAAATCATAACATAATGTTATCAACAACAATTAGAAAGGAAAGCGTCATTGAATCTCTCAGGGATTTGCCCGAAAGAGTGAACGTCGATGAAATTATTGAACGAATCATCGTGATTGCGAAACTAGATGATGCCTTGGAAAAAGCGGCAATGGGGAAAGTTTCATCTCATGATTCAGTTATGAATGAAGCAAAAGAATGGTTGAAGCAGAAAAATGGATAAATTGATCATTTGGTCAGACCCAGCTAAAGAAGATTTTCGCGATGTTGTTTTTTATTTGATGCGAGACTCAGATGTCTTAGCTGAAAATTGGGTAAAAGAATTAGATCATTCATTACTTCTTTTAAGTAAGTTTCCTGAAATGGGCAAAATGAACCTTGAAAAAGAAGTATATTTTTTGAGAGAAATATTCGTCGGGAAATATAGGGTAGTTTATAGCTATTTAAATGATGTAATTACTGTATTAATGATACGGCATAAATCCAAACCTATTGGTAAATTATAATTTTGTAATGACAATCAACGAAAAACAAGACGAGTTAATTGAAGATTTTGATCTCTTCGACGACCAGCTGGAAAAAACCCAGTACATCATTGACTTGGGGAAAAAACTGCCACCCATTGCAGAAGAATACAAAACCGACGAAAATCTCATTAGAGGATGCCAGTCGAAAGTGTGGCTTCATGCCGAAATGCGCGGAGAAGTGGTTCATTTTGAAGCCGACAGCGAACCTACGGCACAAATTAGCAAAGGGTTGGTGAGTCTATTGATCAAGATTCTATCCGACGAAAAACCCGAAGACGTGGCTAAAGCCGATTTATATTTTATCGAAAAAATTGGAATGAGTAGCATTATCACTTCACGTAGGGCGGGAGGCTTGGCTTCGATGATTGTTAGAATGAAAGATTTTGCACAAAGTCAGATTGTACCCACAAACGCTTAATTGAAATGTCAGAAGCAGAACTAAGAGAAGAAATTATCAAAGCCATAAAGTCAGTGTATGACCCCGAAATCCCCGTGGATGTCTGGGAACTGGGACTCATTTATGACCTAAAAATCTTTCCAGTCAACAATGTATTTGTGGAAATGACGCTCACCTCGCCCTCTTGTCCATCGGCGGGAACCATTCCGTCCGAGGTTGAACAAAAAATCCGCGAAGTAGAGGGCGTCAACGATGTAAGTGTCGAACTTACTTGGGATCCGCCTTACTCGCAAGACATGATGAGCGAAGAAGCCAAACTCGAACTTGGGTTTATGTAGCCCCTATCCCCAAAGGGGAGCAATATATTTAAAACTGTAAACTTAAAAACTGTAAACTAATTATGTATCCTCCTCATTTAGTAGCTCCAATGAGAGCACAATTGACCGATAACGGTTTTACAAGCCTTGAAACAGCCGATGCTGTGGATCAGTTTATGTCGGATGTCAAAGGTACCACACTTGTGGTAGTCAATTCGGTTTGTGGCTGTGCGGCTGGCGCGGCGCGTCCAGGCGTATTGGGTGCTTTGAAATACAGCGAAGTAAAGCCTGATAATTTGGTGACGGTTTTTGCTGGTGTAGATAGCGAGGCCACCGCCAAAATGCGCGATTATTTGTTGCCATACCCGCCATCGTCGCCTTCGATTGCGATTTTCAAAGACGACGAATTGGTTCATTTCATTGAGCGTCACCACATTGAAGGTCGCAATGCGCAAATGATAGGCGAACACCTCGTGATGGCTTTTGAAGAGTTTTGCGGCGAAAAAGCGTAAGCTAAATTAGCTTTTAGAAATCAGGAGTGAGAAGCAGGTTTGTTTCTCACTCTTTTTGTTTTTTACACATCAGAATATCTTCACTCCTTCTCCTTTATGACGGCACAGCACCGCGTAGGCGTTGGGTTTTACTTGGCGTAAAGGGGAATTGTTGAGCAGAAAAGCCTTAGTTTTATACACCAAGCGTTGTTTCCAATCTTTCATCATGTAAGAAACTACTTCGTCGCTAAAAAATAGGAAAAGCTCGTCCAATACCTCAAACCCTTCAGATTTCAACAAAAACTTAAATAAGGCAGGAGTATAAATATTGATATGACCATACGAAAGAAAATGGTCTATTTTTTGGTCCACAAACAGACTAAAATCAATCGGAACTTCAAAGAATTGATACTCCGATACGCGGGCGATTTCGCGCAAAAGCAGTCGAGGATGCTCTACGTGCTCGATCACATGCGAACACGTAGCCAACGAAAATTCTTTGTTTCCGTAAGGAATCTTGTAGCCGTCAAATAGCTTCACTTCATCGAGAGAGGCCAACTGCCGTTGCTTGATTTTTTCAATACCACTCCCCGAAATCTCAACGGCTGACAAATGCTCCGTAAACTTGCGGTGGTCTAACTCTTGCAATACGGCGCCATCACCTGCCCCCACGTCCAAAACTTTCTTAAAATTGTATTTTTGGCATAATTTAATGATGTCATCGGCTTTTTGGCGAGCGCCAATCTCACGCCAAAGCGCATCAGAATTGGCATACTGTTGGTCGTAAACATCTTGTAAAGAGGTAGAAACAGAAGTAGTTGACATACAATCGAAAAGGATAGTGGCCTTAAATAAGGCAAACAAAATTACTCAAAAACCCCGAAATCTTCGTAAATTGTGTGTACATCTCAAACTTCTGTGCTTATTTGAGTGTTTGAAAAATACATTAACTTATACTGTCATGCTTGGTCACCGCTTTTCTGATTTCAAACCCAGTGAACAAACGGGAAAAAATAAGTTTGAAGAATTGTTGAATAGTTTTCAACAGCTGCTTTTGATGACCTCAGGCGATGTGGCGCAGGCAATGGCTTGGATGAATCAACTCGACCGCCAATATAGCCTCACCAACGACCAATACGGTATTGGGGATTTTTTTGAGGACCTCAAACGCAAAGGCTACATTACCGAAGAAAATGAGGAGGGTAAGGTCGTTATGACTCCCAAAAGCGAACGAAGTATTCGCCGTAGTGCATTGGACGAAATTTTTGGCAAACTCAGACGTTCCAAAGCAGGCGGTAATCATCATACACCTTATACGGGTACAGGGGATGAACTCAGTAGTGATGTACGCGATTTTCAGTTTGGCGATTCGTTGGAACAAATTGCCATGACTGAATCCATCAAAAACGCCCAAATCAACCACGGTACCGACGATTTTTATTTGTTGGAAAATGATTTGGAAGTGGTCGAAAAAGAACAAAAAACCACCACCGCCACCGTTTTGATGATTGATATTAGTCACTCCATGATTCTGTACGGAGAAGATCGTATCACACCCGCCAAAAAAGTGGCCTTAGCCATGGCCGAACTCATCAAGACCAAATACCCCAAAGATATGCTCGACATCATTGTGTTTGGCAACGATGCTTGGCAGATTCAAATCAAAGACCTACCTTATTTGGAAGTAGGGCCGTACCATACCAACACCGTAGCAGGTTTAGAGTTGGCGATGGACTTACTCCGTCGTCGGAAGACCAAAAACAAGCAGATTTTTATGATAACCGACGGTAAACCTACCTGCCTGAAAGAAGGGATAAAGTACTACAAAAATAGCTTTGGCCTCGACCGCAAAATTGTGAGTAAAACCCTGACTTTGGCAGCCCAATGCCGCCGCTTAGATGTACCCATTACGACCTTTATGATTGCTTCAGACCCTTATTTGAAGCAATTTGTGCAGGAATTTACACGGGTCAACAACGGACGAGCGTATTACAGCAATTTGCAAGGATTGGGCGGGTTTGTATTAGAAGATTTTCAGCGAAATCGCCGCAAAAACTTAAAATAATTACATCTTTGCGTCT
>JBGAUP010000010.1:0-30430 GCA_044228585.1 Runella sp.
GCCCCCCATGCGGGCATATTGGCAGTGGTATTGGTCCAACCAATAAAAGCGAAACCTGCTTTAGCTGCTTGCCAGCCATACGCCCCGCCGCGCATCCAATGGTTGGTATGAGCCAAAGCTACACAGCCAATGCCGTATTTTTTAGCCAATTTCATGGCACGTTCGGTGGCAAAAATGGCATTGGAAGGCCCTGCGCCCAAGTTACCATTCCATTGTTCGATACCCCCAAAACGGTGTACAAGTGTAGGTTTGGCCTTGGGAATGACGTAGCCTTTCTGAATATATTGCACAAAGCGCGGAAAACGGTTGATGCCGTGCGTATAGATACCGTCAATGCTATTTTGGGTAAAAACGGTAGCACATTCTTCGGCTCTCTTTTTGGGAAAATGATGCTTTAAAAGGATACTTTTTAGGGTTTTCTGCATTTTTTCGGCAGAGATAATGAGAGGTTTGGGGGAAGACATATTCAAATGGTCTTAATGATTGATTTGACTGTGAGGATTAAAATGTAAAGCAGGGGCAACTAAAATTATTTGGAGACACTGTCTGCCCCAGAGGGCTGACCGTAGTTGGTATCCCAGACACTACACATCTAAAATATATTGGCCTTTTTGGCCGATGCGTTGCAAAGTTTCTTGGGTGATATACTTTTTTTGGTCAATTTGCTGGGGTTGGTCTCTTGTACAAAAATAACTGTGAATACTGCGCCGGTCACGGTCGGTGAAGTTGGTAGTGCCACCGTGCCAAACGTGTGAGTTAAAAATAAATACCGAACCCGCAGGGGCTATGATTCGAATTTCGTCGGGGTGTTTTTCGTTGGGGTCGGCCATCGCTTCGTCGGGCAAGGTACTTAATTTGTGCGTTTTAGGTACAATTCGGGTCGAACCATTTAGTTCAGTAAAATCATCTAAAAGCCAGATACTATTGCACACCTTGAATGTGCCACTCACTACCGCATTTTTCCAGTCAACGTGGAGTTTTTGGTGGCCTTTGCCTGGCTTTGCCGCTCGATAATTGAGCGATGATAATTTATATTCTTGTCCCAAGACAGCCTCAATACCTGCCAAAACGCGTGGATGTGTATAAAAAACATCGAAAACAGGGCCTTTATTGACTAAATCGGCCAGACGGTCGGCTCCTTCTTCTTTTGGATGACGAATGTATTTCGAGTCGGCCAATTCGGCCCCCGCATTTTCACCTTCCGACGCCATCAATTCAGCCAGCCGTTCGTTGATTTCGGTGACTTGTGTAGAGGTCAACAACTGACCCAAATTAAGATAACCGTTGGTATCTAAAAATTCGATTTCTTCTTTTGTGAGCATAGTAATCGGTAATACGTATTTTTGGGATTTACATAAATGCTACTAATTTTGCCCAAACTCAAAAAAAGTTAAATATTACTAAACGGAAGTAGTACATTATTCTTCTTTTGAAGTAGTAAGGAAGCAGTATTGACTAAAGTCAATAAACAGGAAAATATTACTGCAAATGACGATTTTTTGAGGAACTTTATCCATTACTTAAAACTAATTAACTTCATCAACATCATTTATCCTAAATTCCAAGCTCAATTTAGCTGGCCTGTCGCGGAGTGCGATCCCCAGCAATCATCCCGCTCTAACTGCCGCTCTACGTTATGCCGTAACTAATCACGGAAATTTTGCCGTTTATTATTTATTCTACCTTTCTAATTTTAACATTAAGCAAATGCGAAAACAACTATTTTTCCACACTTTGAAGAAAAGAAGGAATCGGTTTGTACTATTGACTGGTTCCATTCTTTCTCTCACTGTGTTAACTGGGTCAGGTCTCTTGGATGCTTATGCTGCGGCTCCGTCAACCAAGGTAGGCATCCAAGCGTCTGTTCAGGACATTACAGGGATTATCACCGACGAAAACGATGCGCCTCTCCCAGGGGTCAATGTGGTAGAAAAAGGAACCACCAATGGTACTCTTACCAATGCAGAAGGGAAATTCAAACTTTCGGTAAAAAGCGACAAATCTGTCCTTTCCATTTCTTTTATCGGTTATGCCTCTCAAGAAATCGTGGTAGGTACACAGACGTCTTTGTCTATCAAGTTAATGACGGATACCAAAATCTTGAATGAGGTAATCGTTACAGCTTTGGGGGTAAAGCGCGAAGAAAAATCCTTGGGCTATGCCGTTCAAAAAGTGGCAGGGCCTTCCTTGCAAACCGTCAAAGGGGTCAGTGCAAGTACTTCCCTTACGGGTAGAGTGGCTGGGTTGTGGGTGCGTAACAGCACCGAATTTAACCAAATGCCAACGCTTAGTTTACGGGGCGAGACTCCGTTGTTGGTCATTGATGGGGTTCCTTACAATAATATTTCTCTTAATAACATTGCCCAAGATGACATCGAAAGTATTGACGTTTTGAAAGGCCCTACCGCTTCGGCTTTGTACGGATCGCGTGGGGGGAGCGGGGCTATTATCGTAACCACCAAAAAAGGCTCAGCCAACAAAGGCTTGACCGTGACGGTCAATACCAACAATATGTTCAACGCGGGCTTCTTGATGCTTCCCGAAGTACAACATTCGTATAGTGCAGGGATTGGTGGAGTGTATGACCCTACCGACTACGTATGGGGGCAAAAGTTAGATATTGGTATTAAGGCAAACCAGTGGAATCCGATTACGAAGCAAATGGAAATGCAGGAGCTTACGTCGAGAGGAAAAGATAACTTCCGCGACTTTTTGGTGCCAGGGTTAATCACCAACAATAGTATCAGCGTGGCACAAACGGGCGAAAACGGTAGCTTCCGGACATCATTGACGCATATCTATAACAAAGGACAGTACCCAAATCTAAAATCGGACGCCTTTAACTTCACGTTGGGCGGAGAAATGAAAGTGGGAGATCGCTTTAAACTCTCCAGTCAAATGGGCTACAACAAGCGTAATGCACCGCAAATAACGGGAGCGGGGTACAGCGACCAAGGTTATATGTACAACATCTTGATGTGGATGGGGCCAGAGTACAATTTGTCGGAATACAAAGATAACTATTGGTTGATTCCAGACGTCCAACAAAACTGGCATTATAAGGCTTGGTATGACAACCCGTATTTCATTGCAAACGAAAAATTGTGGGGTGTGTATGAAAATAGATTAAATGCCAACTTGACTGCTACCTACCAACTTTTTGAAGGAGCTAACTTAATTATTCGCCCTGGGTTTGATTTGTACAGCAATGATGAAACTAAGCGCAATCCACCCAATATTCTCTCAAATCGGTGATGGGATACGCCAGGGTTGTATGCTATCAACAAAAGAACGGGTTATAGCTTCAACGGTGATGCCTTGATTACGTATAACAAAACTTTAGGTGATTTGGGAATTGATGCCTTGGCAGGAGCGGCTATATATACACTAAGAGATAACAACCTTTATAGCGCCACTCGTAGTGGAATTCTTATTCCAGGCTATTATTCACTCAACAACTCCGTAGAACGCCCCAACGTAAGCGTAGGCGCAAGTGCAAAGCAGGTGAATAGTGTCTATGGAAAACTGACACTTTCTTACAAGAATATGCTTTTCGTGGATGCAACAGGACGTAACGACTGGAGTTCCACCATGCCCCAAAGCTCGCGTTCTTATTTCTACCCATCCTTGGGAGGAAGTTTCGTCATTAGTGAAGTGTTAGGTTCGTTACCTTCGTGGCTTGATTTCTGGAAATTGCGCGGGTCTTGGACACTTTCCAAGTCGGATTTGGGTATTTATGCCACCAATCAGAGTTACAGCACGACCATCGCTGCTTGGAACGCTTTCAACGCGGCCAGTTATCCTACCACCATTCGTAACGCGGATAACATCCTTCCCGAAACCAATCGGACTTGGGAAATCGGAACGGCTGCTTATTTCTTAAAGAAACGTCTGAAATTGGATATAGCGTATTTTAACAAATTTAACTACAACCGTCAGACCAATGCCAACGTTTCTTCGGCGTCTGGATTTGTAAATACGTTGATTAACTGGGACGAAACCTTGGTAAGAAGAGGTCTTGAAGTAAGTTTGGATGCAACCATTCTTAAAAAGAACGACTGGCAGTGGGATGCCGTAGCCAACTATTCTTACAACCACCGTTATTACAAAGACATCGCTCCAAACTCGGCGAAAAACGCTTGGACGGTAGCAGGTGGACGGGTAGATACTTACACTGACCGTGTTTGGCTAACCGACCCAGCTACGGGAGGTCTGATTCACCGTACCAATGGATTGCCACTTCTAAGTGATTATAGCTATTTGCGTGGCTATACCGATCCCAAATTCCTGTGGGGTTTTGCCAATACCATCAAGTATAAGCAATTCAACTTGATGGTCAACTTCGACGGACGCGTCGGTGGCGTGTTGAACAACTACACCTCCTACAAAATGTGGGATACGGGCTCGCACCCTGATTCGGACAACCAATGGAGATACGATGAGGTGGTAAACAAAACTAAATCGTTTGTAGGTCAGGGGGTTATTGTAAAGTCGGGAACTGTAACGTTTGATAGCTTTGGCAATATTACCAACGATACGCGGGTGTTTGCTCCAAACGAGGCCAAGGTTTCTTACCAAGATTATTCACGCTCTTACGGCGACGGTACACGCGGTATCACGGATGCTACTTTCTTTAAACTAAGAGAAGTATCGTTGGGCTATAACCTCCCGTCAAACATTGCTAAGTTGCTCGGCGCTCGTTCGGGGTCTATCTCTCTTACTGGCCAAAACGTATGGATGTGGACCAAAGCCTTCCGCTTTGCCGATCCTGACAAGGCTGATGATACGCAGCTTACTTCACCATCGGTTCGCTACATGGGAGGTAACATCACTTTGACGTTTTAATAATACAGGACTGATTGATAATCACATCTAAAAGCATTACGTATGAAATTAACTTGGAAAAAATACTTACTTATTGGCGTGGTGGGTCTCTCCATGGGCAGTTGCTCAAAATTTGAAGAAATCAACACCAACCCCAATGCAGCGACCAAAGCGTCGGCGCCAATGCTTGCTACTACTCTCATTCTTGATATTTCGAGAAATGCGCTCGGAAGCATCGGGTCAATGATGAATGGAAAATCCATTATTCGGATGGAATTTCCCGAAAATGCGCAATACAATTACTTAGGTCGGGCAAGTTTGACGGACTTACGGTTCTGAACAACGTCGAGAAAAATGATTGCGTTGTCTCCCGAAGTGCCTATAAAACTCTTATACGGCCTTGGGTAAATTTGTGAAAGCGTACAAATTTTTCTGGTTGTCTATGCAGTTGGGAGACATCCCGTATGCCGAGGCATTGTTGGGCGAACAAGGGACATTGAACCCTAAATATTCTACTCAGAAAGAGGTAATGGCGGGCGTACTCAACGAATTGGAAGAAGCGGATAAACTCTTTGCCGCTGGTATTAAATTCGACGGTGACCCTATTTACGGTGGCGACATCACAAAGTGGAGAAAGTTTGTGAATACTTTTGAGCTTCAAGTCTTGCTGCATTTGTACCGTAAAACGGGAGAGGCAGATTTGAAAGTTAAAGAGCGATTCAATACCATTGTCACCAGCAAACCGATATTCGATAGCAATGCGGATAATTTTCAGTTGGTGTATGCCGACCTCGCTGGACAGCGCTATCCGTTCTATAAACTGGGTAATACTACCCGTTTATACACCATGATGACCAATGTGGTGGTGGATAGACTGAAGGATTTGAATGACTATCGCCTGTTCTACTATGCCGACCCATCGCCCGTGAAAATAGCCAAAGGTGCTGCCGTAGATAGCTGGGACTCTTATTTAGGCTATGACCCCTCTATGGTCTATGCTGAGTTGACGACCATTTTTGGAGGCAAAGATTATTCTAACGTCAACAGCCGCTATTTGGAACTTGCCAATGCCGAGCCTGTGTATGTGCTTAGCTACGCTATGTTGAAATTTATGTTGGCAGAAGGGGCGGTGCGTGGCTGGATTACGAGTTCGGCAAGCACCCATTATACCGACGGTATCAAGGCAAGTATGAAGTTTACGGCTGGATATACACCTGATAATGTGCTTTTCCACCATAATCGTAAAATGACAGATGCTTACATTGATTCTTACGTCGCTTCGGACAAGGTAAAACTAAAAACCACTGAAAGCGCGCAAGTACAGATTGAGCAAATCATTACGCAGCGTTACTTGAGTACGTTTATGCTTCATGCGCCGTTTGATGCCTTCTTTGAAAACCGTCGTACGGGTTTCCCCGTGTTTACTATTAACCCAAAATCGAATCTAAACGTACCCGCAGACAAGCTACCTGTTCGGTGGCAGTACCCGCAAAAAGAACTGGACTACAACACCACGAACGTGAATAGTGCCATCCAGTCGCAATATGCTGGTAGCGACGATTTTAACAAGACCATGTGGATTCTTCAGTAATATAAGTTAAGCCTAAAGTGACAAAGCCCGTTGTGTAACTCACACGGGCTTTGATTGTTAAGGGCGTGGACTGAAACGGGCTTGTCGGTCTCAAACACCTTCAATATTCTTCAAGTACACGGCCTTACCAAATCATTTTCGGGTGTAAAAGCACTGGATAATGTTCAATTGAACTTACGAAAGGGGGAAGTTCACGCCATCATGGGGGAAAATGGTGCGGGAAAATCTACGTTTATGAAGATTTTGATAGGTCTCCTTACACCTGATGCGGGCGAAATTATCTTTGAGGGTAGCGAACTCAAAAACAGTGATGTCAACGAAGTGCTGAAAAAAGGTATTTCGATGATTCATCAAGAGATGCTGATTGTTCCTGAATTGACGGTAGCGCAAAATATTTTTTTGGGACGAGAATCCACGCGTTGGTTGCCCAACTGGTTAGATGATAGGGAGATTGACAGCCAAGCCGAAGCCCTTTTATTGCAAATGGGCGTAGCTATCAAGGCAAAAACTTCCATGAAATACCTGAGTGTAGCCGAAATGCAGATGGTCGAAATCGCCAAAGCGATTTCTAATAATGCCAAGGTGATTATTATGGATGAACCTACGTCGGCTATTTCGGACAAAGAAGTGGCGACGCTTTTTAAAATTATCCAAGACCTGAAAGCGCAAGGGGTAGCCATCATTTATATTTCGCACAAAATGGATGAAATATACCAAATCGCCGATACGATTACGGTGCTACGCGACGGAAAATACATAGGTACAGAAAGTGCCGCCAACTTAGATCATAAGTCCCTCATTACAATGATGGTAGGTCGAGAAATTGATAACCTTTTCCCTAAAATACCCCCTCCTCAGGGGGCTCAACTTCTGTCGGTGCGGAATTTGAGCAGCGAGGGTAAATTTTCAAATATTCACTTTGATGTTTATGCGGGCGAGGTACTTGGCATCGCAGGACTAATGGGCGCGGGGCGTACCGAAATTGCGCGGGCGATTTTTGGTTTGGATGCTTACGATAGCGGCGATATTTTTATCAAAGGCAAAAAAATAAATATCAAATCGCCGCACGAAGCCATTGCGCAGGGGATAGGCTACGTAAGCGAAGACCGAAAAGGACTTGGATTTATCCCAAAAATGTCGGTCAAGGAAAATATTACGCTGGCGAGTCTCTCACAAAATGCCACAGGTTGGTTTATTCAGAACCAAAGTGAAAATACGGTGGCGTCTCAAATGATTAAAGACCTCAAAATCAAAACTACGAGTGCCGAGCAAAAGGTCCATTATCTGAGCGGCGGAAATCAGCAGAAAGTGGTGATAGCCAAAGTACTGCAAGCGTCGCCTGAGATAGTGATTTTGGATGAGCCTACGCGAGGAATTGACATTGGGGCGAAATTTGAGATTTATAAATTGATAAATGATTTGGTACTTCAAGGAATCGCCGTCATTATGATTTCGTCGGAACTACCCGAAATACTCGGAATGAGCCATCGGGTACTGATATTGTCGAAAGGAAAACAAACTGCGCTGCTGTCCAAAGCAGAAGCTACGCAAGAGACAATTATGAAATATGCAATGAAACATTAAGGTATGAACAGATTCTACTTTAGCGTAGTTTGGGGTCGAAAAAATAACCGTAAGCGACGCCAAGATCTACGAGACAGAAATAACGATACAGTAATGAATAAATACGCTACAAAATTAAAAGGCTTAGGGCAATATGGAATCTTCGTGGCATTTGTGGTGATTTGCCTCATTCTCTCGCTCATTAATTCTAAGTTTTTGACGGTTGCCAATTGGACCATTATCGTTACCCAAGTTTCTATCAATGCCTTATTGGCGTTTGGTGTCACCTTTGTCATTATCACGGGTGGAATAGACCTTTCGCTCGGTTCGATAGTGGCCGTTACGGGCGTAGTAGCGGCGTCATTGGCGCATCCAGATTCATTTCCAGTAGCTGTTCCGATTGTGGCGGGTTTGTTGGCGGGGGTTGCAATGGGTGGTGTCAACGGACTCGTTATTACCAAGAGCAAAGTGCCGCCCTTTATCGTGACGCTGGGCATGATGACCATTGGGCGTGGACTTGCACTAATATTGAGCAAAGGACGCCCAATTTCAAATCTGTCGGATTCGTTCAATTTCATTGGTGGTGGAAATATACTGGGTATTCCTTTTCCCATCATTGTGCTGATTATCACGTTTGTTGTATGCTCTATCGTGTTAAAAAAGACTATTTTGGGGCGATATATTTATGCCGTAGGAGGCAACGAGCAAGCCGCAAAAGCATCGGGAATTAGAGTAAATAAGGTGAAAATGGCAGTCTATACGATATGTGGTGGCTTGGCAGCTCTGGCAGGGATTTTGTTGACCTCCCGCATCACCACAGGGCAACCCAACGCAGGAGCAGGTTTTGAACTCGACGCAATCGCCGCTGCTATTATTGGCGGAACGAGTACGTCGGGCGGCACGGGGACAATGACGGGGACGCTCATTGGCGCATTGCTTATCGGGGTCATTAGCAATGGCTTAGACCTACTCAATGTTACCTCGTATTACCAACAAGTAGTGATGGGAGCGATTATTATAGGAGCCGTAGTGCTGGATGGCTGGAATCAGAAGAAGTAAGTTTACGGTTTTTTACATTCTTTGTCCGAGTCCAAAATATCTTAGGAATAGCGCGAAAATAAAGTAACAATGTTAGCGATGTTTTGAAAAGCCCCCTGATTTATCGGGGGGACAAAATAGAAACAGCGATGAGAGGGGTTTTAACCCAAAAATTATTCGGCTAAAGCCTTGCCTATTGGCTGCTTTCATTGTACCCCATGATAAAGCATTGGGGCTATTTGAACTTGTTACTTTATTTTGAACGCTATCCTAAGGAACGAATCTGAAATAAAGTAAACATTTTGCTAAGTCCCAGCGGGACGAAGTATTGGTAGTCAAACAAGAAAGAGTTAGCTCCAAGCCTCGTATCGGACCGCCGATGCGGAGGCAACCTGTTACAGGCCACACCTACGGTGTTTGTACGTATGATACCCTACTGTTTTTCTACCATCAGGTCGCCTTTACAAGGCTTTATAAATTGTTTACTTTATTTTTGGGTTCTCTGATAATTTTTGTGGTTATCAAAATTACACGGAGAACCTCAGAGATAAAAAGAGTACCACAGAGGATTATATATACGATAATCAATATTTTAAACTCTGGGGTTCTCTATGTACAACTCTGTGACACTTTGTGTAACCTTATTGTCCACTAAAATTGCCTGAGTACCTATTTTTTAAGCAGTTGAGTAAAAGTTTTCGAGTATAACAAAATTTTGTAATTAATTAATTTTCAAGCGGATAACAGTTTTTTAATAACGGATAACAAGTGTTCAAGCACTTAATCGTTACTTACAAAGCTTTTTTCAACCAAAATGGACAGATATATAACAATGAAACGTATTTTAATTAGTTCGGTATTTTGTGCCTTTTTACTGGCTGGGTGTGGACAAAGCAATAACGATGACCAAAAAACTGACGGTGAGAAAAAAATCACCGTTGGCGTTACGATGCTGAGTATGCAGAATGAGTTTATCGTAAAGGTGAGTGATGAAATTGAGAAAAAAGCCCAAGAAATGGGGGTAGAATTGGTGGTAGTAGATGCCGAACGTTCGGCGTTAAAGCAAGTGGAACAAGTCGAAAGTTTTATTGCCCAGAAAGTAGATGCCATCATTATGAACCCCTGCGAAGTAGAAGCCAGTTCGCCAGCAGTGACGAAAGCACTGGCCGCTAAAATTCCAATAATTAACGTCAATTCCGAAACAAGCACCTTGCCTTCAGCTTTCGTGGGTTCGGATGATGTAGAATCGGGAAGAATAGCGATGAAATTCATTGCCGAAAAATTGGGTGGTAAAGGCAATGTAGTGATGATGCACGGCTACATGGGGCAAGCCGCCCAAATAAAACGGGAACAAGGCGCAAGAGAGATTTTGAAGCAATACCCCAACCTCAAGCTCATTGCCCACCAAACGGGCGAATGGGACAGGGCCAAGGCGATGTCGTTGATGGAAAACTGGATTCAGTCGTATGGTAAAGACATCAACGCTGTGTTTGCCCAAAACGACGAAATGGGTATGGGGGCAGTCAATGCCCTGACGGCGGCTGGCATGAAGGACAAGGTGATTGTGGTGAGTATTGACGCCATTCCAGACGCTTTGCAGGCAGTAAAAAAAGGAACATTGGACGCAACCGTTTTTCAGAATGCCGAGCAGCAAGGGGCTAAAGCCATTGAGACAGCCCTCAAAATTGTGAAAGGGGAGAAGTACGAAAAGCAATTACTGATTCCTTTTCAATTGGTGACTAAGGAAAACGTGGGAGATTTTATGAAGTAAAAAAGAAAAAATGTTCAGGTTCATTTTTCTGTAAAGGCAGAAAGTTGGCTTAGTATCTTCTTCTAAATGTTTGTTTAACAGATATTTGAATTGTGCTTAAAAATCCTTCCAAAGTTAAATTTGGAAGGATTTTTTTGTCTATCAAATAATACAGGATGGCATAGGATAGTTCTATTCACTTATTTTTTGATATTTGTAGAATGTTACGAAATTTTATACCTTTTCCAAGAGTTCACTTTATCTATTATCACAAACCTTTAATTCTTTTATTATGAAAAGAAGATTTATTCTACACCAGAGTAGAGTTCGGACGTATGCCAGTATGATGGCGTTGATTCTACTCTTTGCTTCCTCTACGTTTGCCCAGCAACTAATTAAAGGAAAAGTGTCTTCTACCGATGGCGAAGCACTTGTTGGGGTAAATGTTGCCCTCAAAGGTACCACCAGAGGTACTACCACCAACGCCGATGGTAATTACCAAATTGAAGCAGGTAGTACTGCTACTTTGGTGTTTAGTTACATTGGTTATCTTACCAAAGAAGTTGTCGTGGGAAACCAGCAGACAATCAACGTAAGTCTATCTGTCAATGACAAAACCTTGAATGAGATTGTAGTAGTTGGTTATGGTAGCCAAGTAAAAAAAGAGGTAACGGGTGCTGTTCAGACCATTACGGCCAAAGAAATTAAAGACCTTCCTGTTTCTCAAATAGCCCAAAAGCTGCAAGGACAAGTCGCAGGGGTACAAATTAACCAAACGACAGGGCGGCCTGGACAAGGGATGAACGTCCGTATCAGAGGGCAACTTTCGGTGTCGGGGGGGAGTGATCCACTCTACGTCGTGGATGGGTTTCCTATCACGGGTAATATCGGTGCCCTTAACCCCGACGAAATTGAAGACATCTCTATTTTGAAAGACGCGGCCTCTACTTCATTGTATGGTTCGCGGGCGGCCAATGGGGTTGTGCTTATTACCACTAAAAGGGGTAAGTCAGGTCAAACCAACGTTAGCTTTAACGTATTTACAGGTACACAAGTAGTGCCTAAGAAAGGGCGTTTTGAAATGATGGATGCCGAAGAGTTTGCCCAGTTTAAGAAAGAATACTACGAAGATGCTAAACAGCCCGTTCCTGTGGAATTCCAAAACCCTTCACAGTACGCGGGCAAAAATAACGACTGGTACGATGCCGTGCTTCGCCGTGCTCCTCTACAAAGCTACAACTTGACCTTGACTTCTAACAAAGATCGGGTAAGCACTTCATTGGTGGCAGGGGTATTCAACCAAGAGGGGGTGGTAATCAATACCAAATACCAACGCTACGCACTTCGTCTCAACAGCGAATACAAAGTATCGGACAAAGTAACGATTGGTTTGAACATTGCTCCTCAGTATGTGTTTGACAATACGCCACGTACCGACGGTGACCGTGGTACGGGTATCTTGTTCAATGCCATCCACACTTGGCCTGTGATGCCTATTTATGACGACAAAGGCGATTTGACGCTCTTCAACCGTTTCCCATCAAGCACGGGTAATATCTTTGCTTATCCTAACTGGGTTCGGGCGGCAAATGAGTTGGTCAATGAAACCAAGCAAACCAACATACTTTCAAACGCCTACATTGCATACAGCCCTATTAAAGGTCTAACCTTAAAATCAACCTTCAACGTTGAGTTGCTAAATCAGAAGTTCTTCTTCTTTAACCCTTCTACCGCTACCAGTGCCATCAATACAGCGGTACCTGTTACAGCGGTTTCGATACGAGAAGCTACGGACAACTTTGGCTGGTTGAACGAAAACTTGGCTACCTATGTCAAATCATTCAACAATCACAACTTTGAGCTATTGGCGGGTTATACCAATCAGAGCTTCCGGAGCGAATCAAGCCGGATTCAAGCGGATACTTATTCCGACGACCGCCTTCCCACAATTCAAGGAGCCATTAACATAGCCCGTGGTGGAACCAACAGTAACGTTCAAGAATGGAGATTAACTTCGTTGCTTTCACGTTTGTCATACAACTACAAAGGCAAGTACCTTTTCACCGCCTCTATTCGTCGTGACGGTTCTTCTCGCTTTGGTTCCAACAATCGCTGGGGTACGTTCCCTTCACTATCAGCAGGTTGGGTAGTATCGGATGAAGCTTTCATGAAGAATTTTAGTAAAATCTCTTTTGCGAAATTGAGAGCCAGCTTAGGGGTAACGGGTAACAACAACATCGGTAACTATACGCAGTATGCACTTATCAATAATACCGTAAATGCTGTGTTTGGTAATAACGTAGCAGCGGGTGCAGCATTGACTTCATTGGCCAATCCAAACCTCGGTTGGGAAACCACGCGTCAACTTGACTTAGGGTTTGACCTTGGATTTCTCAATGACCGTTTCCAATTCACCTACGATTATTACCTTAAAAATACCACCAACTTGTTGTATGCCGTACAGATTCCGCAAGAATCAGGCTTTACCAACTTTAACGACAACATTGGTGAAATTAAATTCTGGGGACACGAATTTTCTCTCAATACTCGTATCCTTGACCGCGGTAAGTTGAAGTGGAGTGTGAACTCAAATATCTCTTTCAACCGCAACAAAGTGTTAGCCCTTGCCGACGGGATTGACCGCGTGTATGGCTTACACCACATTACAAAAGTAGGACAGCCCTTCGGGCAATTCTATGGACACTTAGCCAACGGGGTATATATGAATGCCGAAGACCTCAAAAACTCACCTGTTGTTCCTGGCCGTTCGTTTGTCGGAACTATTAAGCTTGTAGATGTGAATGGAGATGGTGTGATTACCAATGGGGGAGATAGAGATGACCGTACCATTTTGGGTAATCCATTCCCTAAATTTACTTACGGGGTGACTACTAACTTAAACTACGGCAACTTTGACTTTAGCGTTGTAGGTTCAGGCTCTCAGGGCAATCAACTTTGGGTTCGTCACTTATATAGTACTGCTAACTTGGATGGGGTATTCAACCTTCACAGAGAAGTAAAATATCGTTTCCGCTCAGAAGCCAACCCAGGTAAAGGCTTCTACGGTACAACCGTGGGTGGGGGTACTGCAACGGGTATCGAGCGCGACTGGCAAAACAGCCGTTTTGTAGCTGATGCTTCGTTCTTTACCATCAAGAACATTACGTTGGGCTATACCATCAACAAACGCAATAAGCTTTTCCGTTCGGCACGTGTGTATGCCTCTATCCAACAGGCAGTGGTATTTACCAAGTACTGGGGTGGCTCTAACCCTGAAACCAGTGCGCAACAAAATGGTCAAGGCGACGGTGGTAACCTTAGCCCAGGCGTTGACCTGTTCAACTATCCTGTACCACGCACGTCAACGATTGGTGTAAACTTTAATTTCTAAACCAAACGATTTTATTGATTTTGGGGATAGATAACTGACAACAAAAATTGAAAAATCTACCCCAAAACACCTAAAATCAGCCGTATCGACGGTTTAACCAAAATCATTGAATAAACATGAAAAAATCAATCATATTTTCTATTGCTTTAAGTCTGGGCGCATTTAGTTGTAGTGAAGACTTTCTGACCGTTACCCCAGAAACGGCGTTGAGCTCGGCTACGTTCTTCAAGACAGAATCCGACTTTATTCAGGCCGTCAATGCTGCGTATGTACCTCTACGGACTCTTCACAACATCAACTCTCATTTGCTTGCCGAGCAACATTCGGACAATGCACGTTATGTACGTAACGTTTTGTTTGGGGCAACCGAAAACCAGTCGAACTTGGCGGATTTCAACGTACCTACTGCTAACGGTATTACTACCAACGGTAACGTTTTGACGGCCTATCGCCAAAACTACCTGATGATAGCACGAGCTAATCAGGTGTTGGCACTGATTGATGCAGCGACTATTCCCGATGCGACCAAAAAGAACGTAAAAGGACAAGCCTTGTTTTTGAGAGCGTTGGGTTATTTGGAAATAGCACGTTTCTTTAATCGTGGGCCGCTCCAATTGACCCCCGTGAGTGCGCGTTCAGAAGCGGCAGCGGCTCTTGGTACAGGCGATCAGTTATACGCCCAAATCATCAAGGATGCCACCGAAGCAATTAGTTTGTTACCTGCAAAATCAGCGCAAGAAGCAGGACGTGCTACTTCGGGAGCGGCACGTACATTGTTGGCCAATGTCTATATGATTCAGAAAAAATGGGCAGATGCCGAAACCCAACTGCGTGCCGTAGTAACAAGCAATGAGTACAGCCTAATGCCCAACTATGCCGATGCCTTCTCCACAAGTACAGGTAATAAAAACACCAAAGAGTCGGTATTTGAAGTGCAGTTCTTGGAAGGTTCACAGGGGTTGAACGGAACGTTTTTGTACAGCATGCTTCCTTTTCCAATGGCAGCTAACGAACTCGTGACCATCACTGGTACTTCAAACCCACAGCCTCTTTCGGGGGAAGGCAACAATATCCCAACGCCAGATTTGATAGAAGCCTACGAAACGGGTGATAAGCGTAAAGATGCGACCATTGGTTTTATTACTTTGAGCGGGGCTTTACACGCCAATAAAACCTTCCCCTACATTAAGAAATATGCCAAACCTCACTCTCTGCACAACAACCACGGCATGAATTGGCCTATCTATCGCTATTCAGAAGTGCTGTTGTTCTTGGCAGAAGCATTGATTGAGCAGAATAAGTTGACCGAAGCAGTTCCGTTCCTCAACCAAGTACGTACTCGCGCTGGCTTGGCTGATACCAAAGCAACAACCCAAGCGGCCCTTCGTGATGCAGTCTATCAGGAGCGTCGGGTTGAGTTGGCTTTTGAATCAAAGCGTTTACATGATTTGGTACGGACAGGCCGCCTCGAAACGGTTATCAAAGCCTACGGCGACCGTGTCAAAGCCGATAAATTTAGGTATTATTTCCCTGCTGAGGGCTTTGTGCCAAGTGATGCTTTCACTAACATTACCCCTTACTATGGTCTTCCTGCAGCGGAAGCCGATTTAAGTCCTAATTTCTAATTTTTAATAAAAATGAGCCAGTTTCTTTCGTAGGGCTGGCTCGTTTTTCATTTTTACTCAATAGCAAAAGTGACCTATTTTATGGGTAATAGGGTAAAAAAAATAGTCTAAATGACTTTTGCAATTATGAATATCAAACGATTATCAATTAAATGATTTATATCTCATGTATCCAAACCACCAATCTATCCCCAAGTTGTTAGCCGCCGTAGCTTTGTTCGTGCTGGCAGCTTCTTTTACTATTCTCAATAGAACCGAACCCGCTGTAAACGGACGAGATAACCCTAAGACCGAGAAGATTAAACTTCAACCAGGGTTTAAGGTGGAGCACTTGTACTCTCCTTCAAACAATAAACAAGGCTCTTGGGTAGCAATGACTTTCGACAACAAAGGTCGAATGATTGCTTCAGACCAATATGGCACTTTGTATCGGGTAGAGCTACCCGCTATTGGGACACAGGGGACTCCCAAAGTCGAGGCGCTGAACATTGCAAAAAATGCACCTACCGATACCGTAGGGATGGGTTATGCCAATGGTCTGTTGTATGCTTTCAATAGCTTGTATGTGATGATTAATAACAGCAAAAACAACCGACTTTTTACGCGTAAAAGCGGGTTGTATCGCTTACAAGACACCAACAACGACGACCAATACGACAAAGTGACGCTGATGAAAGAATTGGCTGGCGATGGCGAACACGGCCCTCACAGTATTCTTTTGTCGCCTGATAAACAATCTTTGTATGTGATTTCAGGAAACCATACGGACGTTCCTTCAATGGACGCTCACCGTTTGCCAACAACTTGGAAAGAAGACAACTTATTCCCGCTCATTAAAGACCCGCGCGGCCACGCCAACGACCGGATGGCGCCAGGTGGCTGGATTGCAAACGTTGACCCCGAAGGCAAACGTTGGGAGTTGATTAGCGCGGGGTATCGCAATGCTTTCGACATGGCATTCAACGAAGTGGGTGATTTGTTTGTGTATGATGCTGACATGGAGTGGGATTTTGGCTTGCCTTGGTATCGCCCTACGCGTATTTGCCACGCAACAAGTGCCAGCGAATTTGGCTGGAGAACAGGGAATAGCAAGTGGTCGCCTACTTGGCCTGACAACCTCCCGCCTATCATGAACATTGGTCAGGGTTCGCCAACTAACCTTATTTATTTGAGAGATGCCAAATTCCCTGCTAAATACAAGAAAACTTTGTTGGCATTTGACTGGAGCTTTGGTATCATGCACGGTATTCATCTCAAGCCTTCAGGCTCAACTTATACGGCAGAACACGAAGAATTCCTGTCGGGTATTCCGCTTCCATTGACAGACGGTGCTATTGGCCCAGATGGTGCATTGTACTTCATGACAGGAGGCCGTCGTCTTGAGTCTGATGTGTATCGTGTTTATTATGCAGGTTCGGAAAGTACTGCTACTCCTGCACCCACTACGCTTACAAAAGAAAACGAACTTCGTCGTAGCTTGGAAAAATTCCACGGCGACCCCGATCCAAAAGCAGTAGCAACGGCTTGGCCTTACTTGAAGCATCCAGATCGCTTTATTCGTTACGCGGCTCGTTTGGCGGTAGAACATCAGCCCGTAGCTGAATGGCAAGATAAAGCATTGAACGAAAAAGACCCGATTACATCCATCAATGCCATCATTGCGTTAGCACGTCAGACGAAGCCAGAACTGAAAGGTGCCATGCTCAATTCGTTGTTGAACATCAACTTTAAATCTCTTACTGAGCCTCAACAAATTGATTTACTACGTGCTTATGAATTAGTGTTCTTACGCACGGGGGCGCCAGATGCAGCTACTAATGCCAAAATTGTGGCCGCGTTGAACCCATCGTTCCCAGCCAATGTGAACAGTTCGGATCTCAATCGTGCATTAAGCAAAATTCTGATTTACTTAGAAGCACCTGGTATTATTCCTAAAACCTTGGCATTGTTGGAAGCCAAAGAACAACCTACCAACCTCACCGCAGGTGGTTCTACGGCCACGGCCTCCGCCGAATTGATTATGCGTAATCCTCAATATGGGTTGGATATTGCCGACATGTTGAAGAATATGCCACCTGCCCAGCAAACGTACTATGCTAACATGTTGAGTTTGGCGAAAAAAGGCTGGACGCCTGAATTGCATGAACGCTACTTCAAATGGTTCTACAACGCGTTTAGTTACAAGGGTGGTCGCAGCTACGTTGGCTTTATTGACCGAGCTCGTAAATTAGCCTTGAAAAACGTACCAGAAGGAAAGGTTGCTTACTACGACAAACTTTCAGGGGCAGAATTATTGAGCAAAAATGGCAACGATATTGCTAAAATTACATACCCGAAAGGCCCTGGCCGTCAGTGGAGAATGGAGAATGCCTTGCCTGTACTTGAAGCTGGGCTGACTAACCGGAACTTCCAAAACGGTAAAAATATGTACGAGGCTATTACTTGTAATCGTTGTCACAGTATGCGTGGCGAGGGTGGAAGTATTGGCCCCGACTTGACACAATTGGGTACTCGTTTTTCGGTAAAAGATATGTTGGAGTCAATTGTTGACCCGAATAAGAGCGTTTCGGATCAGTATGCTGCTACGCACTTTACCCTCAAAAACGGACAGTCGGTTGTAGGCCGTTTGACCAATGAAGATGCTAATAATTACTACGTTTCTCAAAACCCTTATGAACCAGAAACGGTCATCAAGTTGGCGAAAAAGAGTGTAGCTTCTCACAAGTATTCTCCAGTGTCTATCATGTATGGAAATCTCATCAATAGCCTCAATGAGGAAGAATTGAAAGATTTGATGGCGTATTTGATGGCGGGAGGAAATGAGAAAAACCCAATCTTCGCGGCTAAATAAGAAGCCTTAGGAGAATCCATAGATAAAAAAAGGGCGTTTCGGAATGGTTCCGAGATGCCCTTTTTTCGTTGAAACTTCCTTGAATCATAGTTACCAACTGCCGCCACCGCCGCCGCCAAAACCGCCACCACTCGAACTACTACCACCGCTGCTCCCGCTTTTGGAAGGAGCACTCGTGAAAGTATTGCTCATGCTTCGGGAGGCATCACTAAATCGGCGCGTAAATTGAGACGATGATAGCCCGTGCACGTTGGAGTTGTACCAAGTAGGCGGCGGAACATTTAACTTTTCAAATTTATTAGACCAATTATCGGCCATGTCGAAGACCATTGCGTAGGGGAGGGATTTGTCAAAATAATGGGGGTCTTCCTTAATAAGTTGTTGGATACGAGGTAGCTCTGCGGTTTGCATGAACATTCGATACCCCGCCAATTTTTGGTAAACTTCCACTCCCAACAATGACTTTTTGGGCATTTTTCGACTGATTAGCACCATTCCTAAACCCAGAGTAAATGCCCCTACGGCTGTTTCGATAGAGAAAAAATGAATAGAGCTAATATTATCAATCAGCAAAATAACAAGTAGGAAGGTAGAAAGTACCATCACCGCAATACCCAAAATAATCATAGCCCGTCCCGCCTCTATTCCTTTACCTTCGTAGTGTTTGTTGGCTTTTACTTTTTCGGCCAAAAGCTGTTTTACACTATCCATGGTCTTATAGAAGGTGAGTCTTAATGACGAGAGTAATACGTCATTGCGATAATTGAAAAGACCGTCAAAGAGTTTCTTCTCATAGGCAGGTACATTGTTTTCCAAGGGTTTTAGCTTAATGAGCTTATAGTCTGTTTCTTTGAGTAAGCCCAGCATCACCTTTGTTTCTATTTCTTCAATCCTGATAAGTCCCTGCGAAGCCCAGTAGGGGATAAGGGCAATAATATCGCGTTCATGAAGCTTATCATCAATGAGGATACCTGCTTCGGCAGGGGTCATGCCCTGGGGGGGATAGTATTGGGGGACAATGGTGATGGGCTTATCGCGACCTTTTTTGTACCATAGACCCACGAGCGACAGGAGTAGCAATAAAGGATAAGACAACCAGTGGTTGTTCATCGCCCACCGACCCAAATTGGTGCTAACTGAAGGTGGTGCAACAGCATCAGCTGGGATGCTGATAGAAGGTTGGTAAAAATTGTTTTCTTCTGCGATTGGGGTCTTAGATTCAATAACGATATCGTTACCTTCGGTTCGAGAAGATAGATTTTGTGCGTTGAATAATGTATCAATATTAGCTTGCCACTTGGCCAGTGTTGCCGATATGGGCAATGTAATCGTGGTTTTTGACGAAATAACAGGTTCGCCGAGGAAGTAATTTTTGTTTCTAAAAAGTACCCGCGAATAGCCTGTATGATTGGCATCTTCGATAATATTGCCCGTGAGGGTATAGCTCAGCTGTACGGTTTGTTCGTCTCCCGCGTTGAGGTTGTTAAAATGTACTTTGAAAGGGTCTTCATCGTCTTGAGTACCTCCTTGCCACTTCACATTTTCGATGGGGTAGTAGGTATGGTCGCGGAGCCATCTACCCGAAATTCCAAATCCTGATTCGGTAGCGAAATTTTCAATATCTACCCACATGCTATGGACGGTATTGATAAATTTTAAGTCAGCCTTGAGAACTACGTCGGTCGAACCGTTTTTATTGAGGGTATAATGCGCATCGTAGTTTTTGATAATAAACCTTTTGGCCAAAAAGGATTCGTCTCCTTTCAAATAAGGGAAATAATCGTTGGGTAAAAATAGATTGAGGGTCCAAGCTTCTTGCTGCTCCAGGGGCTGAGTGATGCTGCCTTTGAGGGTTAGAGCATTGAGCCATGCCGATTGGGCATCGTTACTCGTACTGCCTGCGCTGCCCGTAAAAGTCGTATAAGTGATAGGAGTGCTTTCGGTTTGAGGTTTGGGGAAATGAACGGTGTAAGTAGCTTTTTCGATTCTTGCAGCCCAATATTCGCCAATTAAGTTCCAGTTGAGCTCAATATGGTTGTTATAAAATGCAACAATGTTATCTACTTCATATTCAACAATATATCGTTGATTTCCTTCTACGGTTTGGTCTTTGTCGCCGATTTTTATCCGTAAAAAATAATCTTGCCATTCGAGCGTGTAAGGTTGAGGTTGCACTTTGATGCTACTTATGGGCATCGTTAGTAGGTCTTTGGGTAGAAACTTATACCTTGCTTTTTCAAGGTGGGGTTGGAACTCAATCGCGTAACGGTTGGGTATGTCTTTATAAATTCCGTGCTTGGCTTTGGTAAAAAATACATCAATGGTTTCTTTGATTTTTAAAGCCCCATTTTGCCTAATAGTGATGTCAATATCGTAATTTTTAATGTCAAAATCTTGGGCTGTGACGCCGAAAACTACGAAAAACAAGAACAGAGTAAGAATAAATGGAGTCCTATAAATAGCCATGATTGTAGAGTTTCACGAAAATGAAATTTTGACATTTTGGGCTTCTTCGGTGCTTTCCAGTTCAAAAAAAGGCTTTTTTACAAATTGAAACATATTTGCAACCATTACCGAAGGAAAAGTATCACATTTGGTATTATAGTTGCGTACGGTGGCGTTGTAATAGCGTCGGCTATTTTGAAGGTCTTCCTCAATCGCCCCCATGGCTTGTTGCAATTCAATAAAATTTTGGTTCGCTTTTAAATCTGGATAGTTTTCGGCCAGTGCAAAAATCCCCCTAATGCCTTGAGCCAGAGAGGAATTGGCCTGAGATTGGGCGGCGATGTCGAAGGGAGAAACACCGATGGCATTATTGCGGAGTTCAATGACCCGGGCCAACGTATCTTTTTCGTGGGTGGCGTAGCCTTTTACGGTTTCTACTAAATTGGGGATTAAATCGAACCGACGTTTTAATTGGACTGAGATACCGCTCCACGCTTCACTCACCAGTGTGCGAAGTTGTATTAGGCTGTTGTAAGCAAAAATTGTCCAAAATAGGACAAGCCCAACAATTGCTAAGATGATATAAAATGGGTTCATGCGCGTAGTAGGTTAAGAAATAAATGCTGATTTTTAGTCTTTTACAAACTTCATGACTGCTAATAGTACTCAAATTGATTTAACAAAGATGAACCATAGAAGGAGATGGAAAGAAATTTAAAATGGGGAAGCGTAGGAGTTGCTTATTTAAGCGTCGAAAAAAACTATTCAAGCGTTTTTATGCTTATGAAACTTGCGCAAGGTTTTGCTTATTTGAGCTATCATCATACCAATCTTTCTGGTTTAAAAAGGATGCATGAGATTGGTCTGACCGAAGGTCTGACCCGTTAGAGTCGGCATACGGTGTTCATTTTACAGGTCAGACGGTGTGCCGTCAGACCAAATCCAAATCTTTAACCACAAAAAAGCCCTCCCTTGATGGTGCAAAGGAGGGCATACGCTTTTTGGAGCGAGGAAAAAAATTATAAACGTGCCGCTGCTTGTTGTACGAAGGCCGTCAGTTCACTACCTGACAGCATACCTTGTGCCAGTAAAGCCAAGTTATAAGCGTGACGAATCAATTGTTTCTGTTCTTCGTCGCTGGCTTTCAGGATTTTTTGCGTCACGGGATGATTGGCGTTGATAGCTACATTGAGCATCATAGGCATATCACCAAACATGGATTTTTGCCCCGAAGTGGCAGCCATGTCGTTCATGCGGCGAATAAACTCGGGAATTGTGATAACGACGGGAAGCTCGTCGGTAGGCATAGTTTCTACGCTGATGGTCAATTTGGGGGCACCACCGAGGGTATCTTCAAAGAGTTTTTTGGCTTTTTCTTCGTCGTCTTTTGATAGTACGCTCTCGAGCTTCATTTCTTTCTCAATGAGCTTGTCGAGCGTATCGGCGTCCACGCGTTTGATGCTGGTTTTCTCAATTTTGTACTCAATACTGTTGATAAAGTGCGGGTCAATGACACTATCAAATACCAATACATCGTAGCCACGTTTCTGGGCCGATTGGATGTAGGCATCTTGTTTTTGTACATCACTGGCGTACAACCAAACCGTTTTTTCGTCTTTGTCTGTTTGGTTCTCTTTGATTTTAGCGGTGTATTCTTCAAACGTAAAGTGTTTGCCTTCCACGTTTTTGACGAGGCAGAATTCCTTGGCTTTGTCGCTGAACTTCTCGTCGGAAATCATTCCGTATTTTACAAACAAGCCAATGTCGTCGAACTTCTTCTCAAAACCTTCGCGGTCGTTGCGGAAGATTTCCGAGAGTTTATCGGCTACTTTACGGGTAATGTAGCCGCTGATTTTCTTTACGTTACTGTCTGATTGTAAATAGCTACGCGATACGTTGAGTGGAATGTCGGGCGAGTCAATGACCCCGTGGAGAAGCGTCAAGAAATCAGGAACAACGTCTTTTACTTCGTCGGTGATGAATACTTGACGGCTGTACAATTGGATTTTTTCCTTCTTGGCCGAGAAATCGTTTTTGAGTTTTGGAAAGTACAAAACACCCGTTAGATTGAATGGATAGTCCACATTGAGGTGAATCCAAAACAACGGGTCTTCGCTGAAAGGATGCAATTCTTTGTAGAAAGCCAAATAATCTTCGTCTTTGAGTTCAGAAGGCTGCTTGACCCAAATTGGGTTGGGATTATTGATGATTTTGTCGTCAAACTCAATCTCTACGGGTAAAAACTTACCGTATTTTTCTAAAATTTCGGTGAGTCGGTATTTACTCAAAAACTCTTCGGAGTCTTCGGCAATGTGCAAGATGATGTCGGTACCGCGGTCGGTTTTATCGGCGACCTCGATGGTAAACTCTGTGCTACCATCGCAAGTCCAGCGAGCGGCTTCGGTGTCTTCTTGGTAAGATTTAGTAATGATTTCTACTTCTTTGGCAACCATGAAAGAAGAGTAAAAACCCAAACCGAAGTTTCCGATGATGTTGCCCCGGGTATCTTCTTTTTCTTTGTATTTTTCAACAAATTCGGCTGCCCCCGAAAACGCAATTTGGTTGATGTATTTCTTGATTTCGTCGGCAGTCATCCCAATACCACGATCGCTGATGGTAATCGTTTTGGCGGCTTCATCTACTTTTACCGTTACTTTCAACTCACCCAATTCGCCATTGAATTCGCCAAAATCGGCTAATTTTTTTATTTTTTGCGTAGCATCTACGGCATTGGAAACTAACTCACGCAAAAAGATTTCGTGGTCTGAATAGAGGAATTTTTTGATAATCGGGAAAATGTTGTCGGTATGAATTGACAACTGACCTTTTTCGGCCTGTACGGTTGCTTCCATAAAATCTATATTACGGTTTACAGTTTTTGATTTACAGTTTCTGGCTTACTCAAAACCCGTTCCACCGTTATTTAATCTGACATATTGACAAAAAATAACCCTGACAGCCTTTGAAACGCTGTCAGGGTTGGCATAGTTAGGTACTTTTTACTTCTGTACAAACTTCACCCACACTTCGCGCATGGCTACTTGCTTGCGCCCCGTGGTATCTTTGGGATTGATGCCCGTGCCGCGTCCTTCGGCATCTACGCGGATATAACTAATACCTGCCTTGATAAACTGGTCTTTCAGCGCAAATACGCGCTTTACCGACAAGGTTTTGTTTGTCAGAGGAGGTTGCGCGTCGTTGGCGTAGCCTGTCAATTTGATTTGGGCAGTGGGATATTTTTTTAATAAATCGGCTAATGCTTGCACTGCGGCATTGGCGGTTGATTTGAGTTGTGTAGAGTTGTCTTCAAAATCAACATTGTCGAATTTGAAAGACTTACCTTTTGGCGCAATGCTGTCGGCCAGGTACTTAGCCATTGGATTGGCTGTTGCTGTGGCAGGCACGGCGGTTGGTTTGGTGGTGGTATCTTTAGCAACGGGTTCTTGGATAGTACGCGCCTCAGTCATGGAAGAGTCGGTTTCTCCGTCAATAGTATCGGTTTGGCGCTGATTCCAAAAATAAATGCCTGCTACAACGATACCGATTGCTACTACTCCTGCACCTATCCATTTGAGATAGGGGCGAAAGTCAGTTGATGAACTACTTACATCCATTCCAACCAAAAAAGGTTGTGAAGGTGCAACTCCTTCCACCCCCTTGGGCAATGCACCCGACTGCTCGGTTTTGGGGACAGAGAAGTTTTGGAGCAGGTACTGTATTCCAATACTTTCGATAAGTTTATCATTGATATCGGGTACAGCATTCAATAGCCCTTCGCGCTGCTCGCCCAAATAAGCCGCCAGGGACTCGGCATCTAAGCGTTTTTCACTGACTTTGCGTTTGAGTACCGACATCACTATGGCTACCGTAATACCACACAATGACGAAGCGAGTGAATTGCGCGTCCCCGAGTATTTGGCTACCATGTTGGTGACAGAGCTTTTGAGGCCAGGTAAGACGGTATTCAAGTCTTTTTCTCCTACTGCTTTTAGGGCATCGAGTTCAACTTGGTTTTTGAAAATCTTACTTAGTTGTTCGGGTTCAAACTCTATTTTCTGAACTTGATTAAAGACCAACTTCATGCCTGATTCCGAAGTAACCCTTTTTATTAGCCCCCCCACAATGGATGCTCCCAGCGCATCAAATGCTTTCTGGATTTTTTCGGGTTTTTCGTCGTTTTGTGCCGCAATTTGACCTATCAATCCCTCAGTCAAAGCCTCTTTCAAAGATACAAACAAGTTCATTTTTAATAATAATTTATGAGTTAAGGCCCAAAAGACCAAAGGTCGAGCAGATGAATCCTAACCTTTCATTTTTAATCTTTTATTTTTCCCCTCTTTAAAACGGGGGCGAAAGTTACTTAATAGTTAATAGTCAATAGCGAATAGCCCACAGTTTTTTTTAGTAATCACCTGTCAATGGTCTGGGTAGATGTAAGTACCCAAGCGAAGTTCACTGTTAATATTGTTGAATAAGTTTCGGTTGTTTCCAACCGAAACCACCTGTGGGGTGTTGTTGGTTGTTTCTAACCAACACAAAACAAGGTAAAATGGATTTTCAACAATCGGCATGATTATTGAGGGTTCCTTTTTACCTACGAGTGTTGGGGGCTTTTTCTTCTCAATCTACCTCAACAGGCTAAAATTAGCCCTGAAAATACGAAAAAACCGACTGTTTTTATCAAATATCTCCCTATTGGAACGGATTTTGTTGAGGGTTTACCATAACTGGACATCCCTACTATTCGTACAAGTAGCATAAAAACTTTGCGATTAGGAGGTGTTTTCCTAAAGCCATCTTTACCCCTTAAATATTTTTACCATGCGCTGTTTTTACAAACCTTATGCTTGCGCTTTGTCTAAATCCTTTGGAAATGGACGCGGTAGGCCGATTTACAAAAACTGGTTGATGCTGATAGGCGTCTTTTTATCAATACTCGCCAACCAAGGATTTGCCCAAACTACCCTCGGTGGTGTAAATTTGGGAAATCTTCCCAGCTACCTGTTTGTATTTACAGACGGACGGGGCGATGCCAACTGGCAGAGTGCCTCAAAAGGCTACATAGGAGATGTAGCCATTGACGGTATCCAAGCTGTGGAAAAAACATCGGGGTCATTTCCCTATTCGGGGCGAATATATACCAACGATGCAACCCTCAGTGCATGGGCAACTATCGTAAGTAATAACTCCTCTCAGGCGTCGGGTATAACGGGTGAAGTAAGCCGACTCACTGGCTTAACTACCAATCTTGAAAGCGTCTTTACGCAAGTCAATGCCTTAACCGTTACAACGGGTTATGAGAATAGGTCGGCGACTTCATTGAATGGCCTAAATACACAGAATGGAACAGCCGAAACCTTCGTCATTAACGTACGGTCAGGCTTCTCGGTGTCCTCAAAAATCAATATTACGGGCGACGCAGGCGATATTTTCATTCTGCGTTGGGACAGTGATGCCAACTTTAGCGACGGATATGAGGGGAAAGTTGAATTTAAAAGTGGGGGTGCGATTGTACCCTTAGGCGGATTAAAACCTACCAATTTTATCCACGTCGCCGGAGAAATTGCAAGTAGTGGCGGTGGCACCAACCCCGCTGCTCCTTATCCCCAAGGCCCACGTCTCAACGACGGCACGGGCGCACTCATTACAGGCGGGGCAGATTTCAATGGAGGTGGTTTTTTTACGGGATATTGGTTCACAACTGGCAAGCCCGATAAAAACGATTCGGGTCAGCCCTACGGAGACCAACCATCGCTTAGTAATGCTATTTTCGTTGGAGGATGGTATTCTAAAAATACCAAGTTTAGCATGACCTCTGGTACAAGTGGGGTTTACGTTTCTCCCCCATCTTCAAGTGGTTGTGCTGCACCCACACCTACGGCTCAAGGTACAACCATCGCTTCGGGAACTACTACTACGCTTACTGCGATTGGCTGTAATGCTACTTATCCGTTGAAATGGTACAGCGATGCCGCTCTCAATAATGAAATTACTGTAGGGGTAAGCGGTAATAATTTTACGACGCCCGTACTTACTACGACCACCGATTACTACGCGGCTTGCGTAAAGGATGCTTCTTGTAAATCCAGCGTGAAAGTTACCGTGACGGTGACTCCGCCTCCCGGTACGGTATTTTCACAGTGTTGGGTAAGTCCAACTAAGCCAACGATAGTAAATGCCAAAACTGAATGGACAGTCAATCAAGCGGCAGGAACGGTTACGATTCGCACGACTTTTGCCAAGACCTTTGTGGATAATACCTACGGCACAAATGCTATCGGTTGGCCAGGGGGTCATACTTTTGGAAATCTTGATGGTTCAGATAAACTCCAATTATCTTTGGAAGATGCCAACGGAGTGGAGAAGATGAATCTAACAATGGATTATATTGACAATGACAATACGCTCCCTTCTGGCTACAGAACATTGGGGGTATCGGGGGGAGAAGGAAAAGTAAACGTGGGTAGTGTAGCAGACGTGGTTGGGGTAAAGACCTCCCTGAGCGAAAACCTCAATACCTTTGGCTACGTACTGACGACCAACTCACCCGCCACAGATGCTAATTACACCCCAAATCCCTTATATCCCAATTGGATTTATGATGTTTGGTACGAAGTAACAGTTAAGTTGTCGGCTTTTGGAGCAGCAGGCTTTGGCGAACCAGCTATTCAGGAGGTTCATGCCAGCCCGAGCAAAACAGGAAACAATACTGAGGTGGTTATCCCTGAGGTTTGTCCTAAATTTGATTTAGCTTTAGACAAAAAAGTAAAATCAGGCCAGCCTTCGGTATTTGCCCCTGGCGATAACGTTACTTTTACCATTACCGTTTATAACCAAGGAAATTCTGCCGCAAGCAGTATTATCTTAACTGACTATGTTCCTTTTGGTCTTAGTTTGAATGACCCTAACTGGACTTCTCCCGTCTCAAACAAAACTACGCGTACAATTTCCTCGTTGGCTGTAGGGGCTTCTACTTCGGTTGACATCACTTTTAAAATCGAAGCGGGTACCAACGGGACTATCATCAACAAAGCCGAAATCAGCAGTGCTTCGGGAGGAACTGATGATGATTCAACCCCCGACAATATTGATGGAAACCAGCCAGGAGAAACGGGTAACCAATTGAAAGATAATGTTATCAGCGAAAATGGCAAAACGGGTGGTGACGAAGATGACCACGACATTGCCCCTATTACGGTAGATAATAGCATTACCCGTTTTGATTTGGCTTTGCGGAAAAAACCGACCAATGGGCAAGTATTGAATGTAAAAGCAGGCGATATTGTCAGCTTTACAATTGAAGTATTTAACCAAGGAACGGAAGATGCTACCGATGTAGTAATCACGGATTATATTCCCACGGATTTGACGCTGGAGGATGGTAATTGGACGACGCCTGTAGGTGGCAAAACTACTTATACCATTCCTTTTATTGCAGCGGGGGCTTCTGTTCCAGTAGAGATTATTTTTAAGGTAAACACTTCTCCTGGAACCACCATTGTTAATAAGGCCGAAATTAGCGAGGCCATGGGAGGATCGGACATTGACTCTACCCCCGACGCTACCGACGGAAACCAGCCTGGTGAAACAGGAAACCAACTAATAAATGATGCCATTGACCAAAATGGCAACAATGGTGGAGACGAGGATGACCACGATTTGGCTACGCTCACTACTTGTGATTTGCCATTGGGTGGTTCTGACTTGGTGGTTTTCCCTCCTTCTACGTCGGCTGACTTGCCTAATGCGCAAGCAGGGCAATCGTGGGCTTTGCTCAGTCAACCTGCGGGGGCTAATGCTACTATTACTACCCCTGCTGGAATCGTAAGTGGCATGACCATCAATGGAGTTTATCGGTTCGTATTGAATGGAACGGCGGGTTGTAATGACACCGTAAGCATCAGCCGCACCCCAAGTACATCGGGCGACGGAGAACTATGCTGGATTAGCCCCACTAAACCCAATCAAGTAAGTGCCAAAATGACTTGGGATGTGGATCCAGTAGCAGGTACGGTTAAGATTCGAACTACTTTCGCTCGCACCTTCGTGGATAATACCTACGGCACCAGTGCCATTGGTTGGCCCGGTGGACACACTTTTGGAAACTTGGTGGGTTCTGACCACCTCCAATTGGCGTTGTTCGACGGTACGGGTGCAAAGAAAATGGAATTTAAGATTGATTATATCACCCAAGATGGCAGTACGTACAGAAGTCTTGGCGTAGTTGACGGAGAAGGCGATATGATAACAGGTAATGTAGCGGACGTAGTAGGAGCCTTAACTTCATTAGATGACAACTTTAATAAATTTGGGTACGCACTAACTACCAACTCTCCCGTTACTGATGCTGATTACACGCCCAACCCAACCTACCCTAACTGGATTTATGACGTTTGGTACGAAGTGACCGTGAAGCTTTCTGCTTTCGGCGCCGCAGGTTTTGGCCAGCCTTACATCACAGGTATCCACGCCAGCCCAAGTAAAACGGGCAGCAATACCGAAATAGTAATTCCTGGCAGCTGCCCCGTAGCCTTTGCCCAAGCGAACAATGTGTGCGAAGGGGGAACCATTAACCTATTGGCTTCGTCAGCCCCCAGCGGTTCCACCTTTACTTGGAGTGGGCCGAACGGATTCTTCTCTACCTCACAAAGCCCCGTTATTACTAATGCCGAGTTAGCCGATGCTGGGATTTATACCTTGACAGTAAAACTCAATCAAAATTTTGCTACGGATACTGTCAAAGTCAACGTATTCCCAACGTTGGTTGCTCCTAACGCGACCTCGAATAGTAACTTGATTTGTATCGGTAACAGTGATACGCTCAAGCTTTTTGCCAATACCAACGAAACGGGCGTTTCCTTTAAGTGGACAGGCCCTAATTCGTTCAATTCACTACTGCAAAATCCCATTATCGTTAATCCCACGGCGGTCAATAACGGAAGCTATATCGTAACCATGTCGCGCAATGGCTGTACCGCCGCTGATACGGTGGTCGTTACTTTAACCGAATGTCCTCGCGGTTCATTGGGCGATTTTGGGTGGAATGACTTGGACAACGATGGCCGTCAAGATGCGGGTGAGCCAGGCGTGGACGGCGTGAAAGTCATTTTGTGGTCGGCCAATGCCAACGGTCAACCGTTGGCCAAACTCGACAGCACCCTCACCGCAAGCGGTGGCAAGTATCTTTTTGATAGCCTCGATAAGGGAGATTATTTGGTACAGTTTATCGCCGCTACTTTCCCTGCGGGCCTTAAATTAAGCACCAAGCCCAATGCCGCGGGTGTTCCCGATGACTTAGACAGCGACGCCAATCCAACCACGGGCATCAGCCAGGTGGTGGCCATTGACCCAG
>JBGAUP010000010.1:30451-43045 GCA_044228585.1 Runella sp.
ATTGACCCAGCACTAAGTGGCCTCTCGAAAGACAACCCCACCATAGACGCGGGCTTGTACACCCCTATTTGTATCCCGAGCAATTTGGAAGTACAGGTGGTGTTGAACCCTACGACGATTAAGAGCGAAAAAGACATTGTTTCTATTACTTACGTGGTAAAAAACAATGGACAAGAACCTTTGACGGGCGCTGTTTTCCAAGCGCAATATCAGATATTTAACAAGCCCAATCAGACCAGCAATCCCCTTACCGCTACGCGGCTTAATGACGCTGGCAACGACAATATCCTGAGTCCCGATGAGATTTGGATATACACGGCTACCAAGCCTGGTATTTTATTTACCCCAGGAACGGTGTTCTTGGTCACAGGAACGATGGAAGCACTCTGTAACGGCAACAAGATTCAAGCAGGCGGAGGTAATTTGCTCTATACTGCGGGGGTCAACATGGACGTTGAAATCCAAACTCCTTGCTTTGTCCCAGGCGACACCATCGACGTACATTTAGTGACGCGTTTGTTAGTGGACGAAGATGCCGCTTTAAACCCTGGTACCATCGTCATTGGAGGAACGACCATCACCTTGCCTAAGCGTAGATTCGAAGCCCGAAATTTACGCATTGCCACGCCGTTCTTGAATGGAGGGGCAGAATTTGATCCTTTCAATCTGCCTTCAGGAGTGCAACTAACTGTATTGGACGATCAAGGAGGCACCGATGCGGGTCGTAATACCAACCAAGTGTTAGATGAGTTGGAACCCATCAATACCTACCGAGAGCCTTGTACCGCTTTTGGTCAAGACGATGTGGGTTGTGAATTCCCCGATTGGGTGTTCCATTTGAGAATACCTGTGCCTGCCAATTACACAGGCGACCATTTCGTCGTCACTGCGACCGACAAGTTTGATTTGTACGAAGCCATCGAAAATCCAGTAGGAAGCAATACCTTCGGCGCCTTCATTACTTTAGGCGAAGCAGGTGGTACAGATTCTGATTCTTCTCTTCTTAATAAGATTAACGTAACCGCAGTGGCTACCTCGGCCACTTGCCCTCCAACGGGTTCAGTAGCCAATAGTGACGCTAAGATTACTTTGGCAGGCTTTGTCGCTACTGAAAGATACGCCTTCAACGTAGGATCAACCTATACAGGTACAGCCACGTATGCAACGGCAACGGCTATTCCTGCCAATGGAATCATTGTGAATAATTTGCCTAATCCAGCGGTAGCTACTACCTACACTATTCGGATTTTCAACGAGCAGGGCTGCTACAAAGACCTACAAGTTGTCTTACAGCCAACTAATTGTGTAAAAGGCTCACTGGGCGACTTTGTGTGGAACGATTTGAACGACAATGGACAGCAAGATGGCGGTGAGCCAGGCGTTGATGGGGTGAAAGTAATTCTTTGGTCGGCCAATGCCAATGGACAGCCTTTGGCCAAACTTGACAGCACCACCACAGCAGCGGGCGGAAAATATAACTTCACCAACCTTGTGAAGGGCGACTACATTGTACAAATCGTAACGAGTACTTTGCCAAGCGGTTTCCTCATCAGCAGCAAGAAAGATGTGGGCAATGACGCCACCGACAACGACTTCACTACGGCAGGTTTGAGCAATGTAGTAACCATTGACCCTGTGTTGGGAGGTCTGTCGAAAGACAACCCCACCATAGATGGAGCTTTGATTTCCCCCAAAGGCTCACTGGGCGACTTTGTGTGGAACGATTTGAACGACAATGGACAGCAAGATGGCGGTGAGCCAGGTGTTGATGGGGTGAAAGTAATTCTTTGGTCGGCAGATGCCAACGGTCAGCCCTTGGCCAAACTCGATAGCACCACCACAGCAGCGGGCGGAAAATATAACTTCACCAACCTTGTGAAGGGCGACTACATTGTACAAATCGTAACGAGTACCTTGCCAAGCGGTTTCCTCATCAGTAGCAAGAAAGACGTGGGTAACGACGTTACCGACAACGACTTTACCACGGCTGGCCTGAGCAGTGTAGTGAAACTTGACCCTGTGTTGGGAGGCTTGTCGAAAGACAACCCAACCATAGATGGAGCTGTATTGAGTCCTTGCCCAACCATCACCACAACTGACGATGGAAGAGATACCCTTTGTTCGGGTTACTACGGTGAGCCTTTTAGCATAAGTTACACCAACATAGGCAACAACGACATCAAGTTCGTGCTATTCACTACGCCACAATCGGGTAATAGCATGTACACGGGTGGAACGGTTCTCAGCGGTTCGTTCTCCAGCAATGGTTCGGCCCAGTGGCCTGTGGGTATTCCAGGGTCGCAGTTCCCTGCCAACAATGGTACAACGCCAGTGAACTACTACGTTTATGCCATTTTGACTAACGCTCCTACCAATGCTAATTGTCGTCCGTTTGTAGAGAAAATTTATACGGTATTGCCATTGCCTAAGTTTACGGCGGCAGCCCAACCTGTGTGCGAAGGAAGCAATACTTTCGACGTAAAAGTAACCATCCAAACCACAGGAACTTTCAGAATCACTTTGGCAAGAGGCGTTGCTTCCATTGGTAATGGACCGATTCCTCAGGATATCATCACCACCCAAACGGGGGCAGCAGGCAACGGTGCCACTACCACCCTCAGCGTGCCTATTGCCGACACAACGGGCGTGTTTGTGATTGTGCAAGACCAAGCTACGGGTTGTGCCAGTGTAGGTAACAGCGGCAAACCTGTTGTCACCAAAAAACCAAAATGGACTATATCGGGTGAACCAAGTTGCGCTCCTGACAAACAGACGTACAGCATTACGTTTACGGTAACGGGCAAAAACGGCACTATTAAAGCCGACAAGGGAGTCCTCACTGGAAACAACCCTTACACGGTAACGGGTGTGCCAACGGGAGCGACGTTGAAATTAACGGATAGCCTTTCAGCCATCTGTAAATTTGATACGCTCATTACGGGACCTAACTGTAACTGTACGCCTACCTCGCCGACCATCCTAACCCCAAGCGTGACCATCTGTAAGGGGGATACCTTCCCTACCTTGAAGGCAACAGTGGTAGGTTTGGCGCAGGTCGAGTGGTTTACTACCTTGACGGGGGGCTCTCCAGTATTTATCGGAACGAATTTCAAACCTGCGGGAGTAGCTACTGCCGATGTCATTTACTACGCCCAAGCGCGCATTACTGACCCGGGTTGTTTGGCCGCCGTGAGCAGTCCGCGAGTTACTTCAACTATCAACGTTCAGGATTGTAATAAGGAGATTGACTTGGCCTTGAGCAAATCAATAGATAAGAAAATAGTCCAGATTGGCGACCTGCTTACCTATACGATTAAGGTATGGAACGAAAGTGCCAACGCGGCCACGGGAGTAGCCGTCACCGACAATATCGCGACAACGGTACAGTTCCAACCAGGCTCTTTTGTCGCCAGTCGAGGTACTGCTTCCATCAGCGGCAACCTCATCACTTGGAACATCGGAAACATTGCCGCCAACGGCGACACCGTTACGCTGACTTACAAAGTGAAGGCTACCCAAGAAGGTGTGCATTTCAACACCGCCCAAATCTGTAAGGCCAACGAAAAAGACAAAGATTCTACGCCTTGCAACGACGACGACGATGAGGACGACATTGACCATGAGTGCTTTACCGTACCGTTTAAATTGTGTCCTGGAGAAGGAGTCGAAGCGAGTGTTCCTGCCGCTTATACCAACGTGGTTTGGTACAAAGTGGGAAGTACAACTCCAGTGGCACAGGGTAATAAGGTGTTGTTCAGCGAAGTAGGTAGCTACACCTTTACCACCACCAACGGTATTTGTCCTGCCGAAGGCTGTTGCCCCATCATCATTCAGCCAGGCGACAACTGCTGCCCCGAGGATTTGTGTATTCCATTTACGATTCAAAAAACCAAAAAAGGAGGTAAACCAATCTAAATAAAAGTGAGCTTATCAAAAAAAAGGCGCGAATTTCGCGCCTTTTTTTTGATAAAATCCAAAGAAGTCTGACCGCAGGTCTGACGTGCCAAGCAGTAGGCTGTAACGGGATTCCACGTGCGACGATAAGCAGGGAGAGGCTTGTTATTTTGTAATTGCTAAATTTGAACAATGCGGGTATTACAGCAGCCTTTTACAACTACAAAAATCCTCAACTGTTGAGCGCTTGCGACGACATATCTTCACAATGCCCCACGCCGACCCCCCTTGGAGTACCATAATGCCGCCTCGCTTGGAACCAAACCTATCGGGGGACGATTTGGGTAGCTTGACACTCGGTGAACCCAAGTTTCTAAGGCATATCAAACCGATATAGATTCTACCCCCAACAATAACTTAGAGACTGAAGACGACTTTGACCGAACTGTGGACAGTGCCCGTCTCTGGTTTTTAGTATCGCGTATGAGCAATAGACGTTATTCATCTTTAGTTTAAATTTATTGGCTTAGATTTTGGACGTAATAGACTTTATCAAGAAAGACGAGCATGAGTCGTCTTGTTTATTAACTCAAATTCACCCTATCTGATGAAACAATATCCCAAAATTTGGCTTTTAGCAACTGCTTTCTTGGTGACGATGGGCAAAATGTTTGCGCAAGACGATGCTACAAAACTCATTGCAGCTGGGGCTACACTTCAGCAAATTTCTAAGCAATTTAAGTTTACGGAAGGTCCTGCAGTGGACAAAAAAGGTAACATCTTTTTCACGGATCAGCCCAACGATAAAATCTGGAAATATGATACCGACGGTAATTTGTCGCTCTACATGGAAAAAACAGGACGCTCCAACGGCCTCTTTTTTGACAAAAAGGGCAATTTAATCGCCTGTGCCGACGAAAAAAATGAGATGTGGGCTATTTCGCCCAAAGGCAAAATCACCGTTTTGTTCAATGGCTACCAAGGCCAAAAATTCAACGGACCCAATGACTTATGGATTACCCCCAAAGGTGGAATTTATTTTACTGACCCCTACTATCAGCGCGACTATTGGGAGCGTAAAAAACCCGATATGGCAAAACAAAACGTGTATTATTGGGCCAAAGGGAAAAAAGAACCTGTGATTGTGGATGAAAACCTCAAACAGCCCAATGGCATTGTTGGGAGTCCCGATGGGAAATACTTGTACGTAGCCGACATCCGCGATAGTAAAACCTATAAATATGAAATCAACCACGACGGAACACTCTCTAACCGCCAACTTTTTATCTCTCAAGGCTCCGACGGCATTACCTTAGACAATCAGGGGAATCTTTACACCACGGGGCGTGGGGTAGTAACGGTGTATGACTCCACTGGTAAAAAAATTGCCACTATTCCCGTTCCTTCGGGTTGGGTTGGTAATATTTGTTTTGGAGGAAAAGAACGTAATACATTGTTCATTACGGCTTCAGAGTCTATTTATACGTTGCAAATGCAAGTAAAGGGAGTGGAATAGTTTAAACTCATTTTTTGAATGAAAAAGGTTCTTATTGTGTTTTGGGGACTTATTTGTTGCCCATCTTTCGGCCAAAATAAACAAACAAAACCCAATTTTGTAATCATTCTCGCCGACGACTTAGGGTTTAGCGATATTGGATGTTATGGCGCTGAAATTCAGACTCCTCATCTGGATAAATTGGCGGCCAAAGGCGTGAAATTTACGCAGTTTTACAACGCGGCTCGTTGTTGCCCGAGTCGGGCTTCGCTGCTCACGGGCATGTATCCACACCAAGCAGGTATGGGTACGATGGTAGTCAATAAAGTAAAAGACCGCAGCCAAGAAAATCCCACGCAGGGCTGGCTGAGCCGACAGACAGTGACGATTGCTGAAGTGTTAAAAACAGCGGGCTATCAAACCTTCATGTCGGGCAAATGGCACGTGGGCGAAGAACGCCCCGACTGGCCTTTGCAAAGGGGGGTTGAGCAGTACTTTGGGCTCATTAGCGGAGCCAACAGTTACTATGAATTGCTGCCCAATCGTTTGGTATTGGAAAACAACGAACCCTACAAAATCCCCGACAACTTTTACCTAACGGATGCCATTTCCCAAAAGGCAATTAGCTACATTGACCAAAACAAAAAAACGCAGAAGCCCTTTTTCTTGTACGTAGCCTACACCGCGCCACATTGGCCGCTTCATGCCCCTGCGGAAGAAATAGCCAAATATCGGGGTAAATACCTGAAAGGTTGGGACAAATTACGCCAGGAAAGGCTCGAAAAACAGCAAAAATTGGGACTTTTTCCTAAAAATTTCCCTTTGTCTCCTAAAGAAGCCGACATCCCTGACTGGGAAAAAGCCGCTAACAAAGAAGAATGGGATTTAAAAATGGCCACCTATGCCGCCATGGTCACCCGCATGGATGCTGGAATTGGGAAAATTATTGAAAAGCTAAAGGCCAATGGGCAGTTTGAGAATACGGTCATTATGTTTTTGTCGGACAATGGGGCTTGTTCGGAAGTGTTAGACAACCGCGCCAAACGAGATTTAGGAGATGAAAGCTATGCAGTATCACTAAAAAAAGAAGCAGGTGAGCGAGGTTCTTATACTACCTATGGGAAAGAGTGGGCTGCCTTGGGAAACACCCCCTTTCGCCTTTACAAACAATTTACCCACGAAGGCGGCATCGCAACCCCGATGATTGTACACTATCCAAAATTGATCAAAAAACCATTCCAAACCCATCAGATAGGGCACATTATGGACATTATGCCTACTTGTTTGGCGTTGGCGCAAGCTACTTACCCAAGTACGTACAACCAAAATCCCATCAAGTCCTTGGAAGGAAAAAGTTTAGTACCTATTTTGGAAGGGAAAACGCGTACTCCTCATTCGTATTTGGCATGGGAACACTTCGATTGTCGGGCGGTTAGGCAAGGAAAATGGAAGTTAGTATGGTCGAAAGATGTCAAGAAATGGGAGCTTTATGATGTAGAGAATGACCGAACCGAGCTGAATGATTTGGCCGCCCAATACCCCAACAAAGTGGAAGAAATGAAAGTTTTGTATCAAAAATGGGGCGAAAAAGTAGGCGTTAAAAATAGAGATGAGTAGCAATAAATAATGGAGCATTTAGAAGATTACTTTAGAGAAATTGGTCCTGTATATGCCGCTTTGCTTGCGACCACTTTTACTTGGTTTGTGACGGCCATGGGTGCCTCATTGGTTTTCTTTTTTAAAAATATGCACCGTAGTGTATTGGATGCCATGTTGGGGTTTACGGGAGGTGTGATGGTGGCCGCCAGTTTTTGGTCGCTTTTGGCCCCGAGTATCGAACAATCCGAGAAAATGTTTCCTAATTATCCTTGGATGCCCGCCGCCATCGGTTTTTTGTTAGGCTCTTTGTTTATTTACTTTCTCGATAAATTTACGCCGCACCTTCACATCAATTTCGGGGAAAATGAAAGCGAAGGGATGAAAACCCACTGGCACAAAACTACCTTGCTACTTTTGGCTATTACTTTGCACAATATTCCCGAAGGATTGGCCGTAGGTGTTTTGTTTGGGGCAGCAGCTATCGGAACAGATACCCACCTAATGTCGGCGGCTATTACCTTGGCCATCGGAATTGGCATCCAAAACTTCCCGGAAGGATTTGCCGTAGCCATGCCACTGCGAAGACACGGTATCAGCCGCTGGAAGAGTTTTTGGTACGGTCAGTTATCGGCGGTTGTTGAACCCGTAGCAGGCGTGTTGGGGGCCGTTGCCATAATTTATATGCAACCTGTATTGCCGTTTGCGCTGGCATTTGCGGCAGGCGCGATGATTTATGTCGTAATAGAAGAAGTAATCCCAGAAACCCAACGCGACAAATACACCGATGTAGCGGTATTGGGATTCATTGGTGGTTTTGTGGTGATGATGATTTTGGACGTAGCCCTCGGCTGATAATGATTAGGCAGGGTCTTATACAAAAAGAAGGTCGCCCATACAGGCGACCTTCTTGCAAAATGACTTATATGAATAAAATTAGATAACTTTTACGTTAACTGCATTTAAACCTTTTTTACCATTCTCTACGTCAAAAGACACATTGTCATTCTCACGGATGTCTTCAGTAAGACCCGTTACGTGTACAAAAATGTCTGCGCCACCATTAGACGGTGTAATAAAACCAAATCCTTTGGTGTCATTAAAAAACTTTACTGTTCCTTCTTGCATTCTTTTATTCTTTAAAGTATTGAGCCTCAAAGGTAAGAAGGTATATTGGATATACCTAATTTGTACCCTTTAATTTCTCAGATATATTTTTAGCGACGCTAAAGGTTTCCATAAAAAAACTATCTTTGTTTCTATTTTAAAAAAAATTAAAAACCACCCATTTGTATGAAATCTACCTTTTACTTACTCATTTTAATAGGGGTATTCTGTACCGATATCAGCTACGCTCAAACTACCCAGACATTCACCGAAGGTTTGGCCGTAGGTCCCTGCCACCAATACGGACGCGAAGCTATCTACACCGACCTATTGACCTTTCAGTTGATTCAGAAAACGTTTGTCACCCCTACGGACGGAAAAGTATTTATGACAGATGCCAAAGGGCAAGAACTCAAATGGCAAAAAATATTGGCCGATACTTCTAAACGCTTTCGTCATGCTGCACTGACAAATGGCTATTTGTACCTGACGTACCAGTCTCCCAAAGAGACAGTTGCGTTGCTTAATGTCACGGGTCATGCGGGGCTCTACTTCAACGGGATTCCTCGCGGTGGTGATGCCAATCGCTACGAATATATGTATAGCCCCGTCAAAGTTAAAAAAGGACTAAACGAACTACTCGTCAGAGTAGGTATGGGCGGACGCTTTCAAGGCGTGAACGCCAAGCTTATTTTTCCCGAAAAAAATATCTTACTCAGTACCCCCGATATTACCCTCCCGCACGTCGTGCTTACCGAAAATACCGAACCAATTTGGGGCGGTATTGTGTTGCTCAATCTCACCGAAAAACCTTTGGCTAATTTACAACTTAAAGCTACCATTCAAGGAAGAGAACTTATAACGGATGTGCCTGCTATTACAGCCCTGAACTCACGAAAAGTAGGCTTTAAAATGAATGCAAGCACTGTGCAACAAAAAGGCGAAGTAGCTTGTGAGTTGACATTACTGCAAAACGGGAAAGCCATTGACCAAAAGACAATTACCTTACAAGCCGTTTCCAATCGTGAACATTACAGTAGTACCTTTGTCAGCGCGGTGGATGGTAGTGTGCAGTATTTTGGCGTAGCTCCCCAAAAAGGCGGGCAAAAAGATACGGCAGCACTATTTTTATCCGTACACGGTGCTGGGGTAGAAGCGATTGGGCAGGCAAGGGCTTATAAACCAAAGGATTGGGGTACTTTAGTGGCCCCCACCAACCGTCGCCCGCGCGGTTTCAACTGGGAAGATTGGGGGCGGTTGGATGCGCTGGAGGTATTAGATATTGCCCAGAAGAAATTTAAACCTCATCCGCAAAAGATTTATCTTACTGGCCACTCCATGGGTGGCCACGGAACGTGGTATTTGGGCGCGACCTACCCAGGCAAATGGGCGGGGATTGCCCCCTGTGCAGGCTATCCGACGTTGATGGGCTACGGCTCGGCGGATGGTAAAATCCCCGAAAATAGTACTGATAAAGTGGAACAAATGCTACTGCGAGCGAGCAATCCCAGCAATGTGATGAAGTTGGCTACCAATTACAAGGCAAGTGGTATCTATATTTTGCACGGCGATGCCGACCGAACCGTTTCGGTCGAGTATGCCCGTACCATGCGCAATACCCTGGGAGCTTTTCACAATGATTTTTCCTACTACGAATACCCCAATGGCTCGCACTGGTACGGCGACCATAGTGTAGATTGGCCTGCTTTGTTTGATTTTTTTCAATGGCACCGCAGCAAAAAAGTGGAAGATATAGAGGCAATTGATTTTACGACGGCCAGCCCAGCGATTTCTTCCAATTACCACTGGGCAGGAGTGGAGCAACAAGAAATCCCACTTAATTACAGTCGAATTCAGGCCAAACGCAACGGAAACGACAAAACCATTACTGTAACAACCGATAACGTGCGGACATTTGTGGTGCTGCCTGGGGCTTTCCCGAAAGATCAATCGTTTAAAGTAAAAATTGATGAGGTAGAAGTATGTACGGACTGTAAATTGAATGACCAACCGCTGTATTTTACCAAAAATGGGAAATGGTCGGCAATCGAAAAACTTGCGATTACTCAAAAAGGCTCTCACCGAAATGGCACTTTCAAAGCTGCTTTCAATCACCGAATGGTATTTGTGTATGGAACAACGGGCACCAAAGATGAAAACGAATGGGCTTATAACAAAGCCCGCTATGACGCTGAAACTTGGTATTACAGGGGCAATGGCGCGGTTGATATGATTCCTGACCGTGAATTTACGCCTACTGCTTACGCCGACCGAGGGGTGGTTTTATTTGGAAATGCTACCACCAACAGTGCCTGGAATACCTTGCTTTCGAATAGCCCGATTCAAATTCAGCGGGGGAGCATAAAAATCGGGGAAGAAACCTTAACAGGCGATGATATGGGGGCTTATTTTACCTATCCGCGCCCTGACAGCCCGTTGGCCTCTGTAGCGGTGATAGCGGGGTCAGGATTGGCAGGAATGTTGGCTACCGAATCCAATCAGTATTTTACTGGCGGGAGCGGCTTTCCTGATTATTTTATTTTTGGGACAAATATGCTGAAAGAAGGCACCGAAGGCGTAAAGATGGCAGGTTTCTTTGATAATAACTGGCAAGTGACGAAAACAGCAGATGCGGTGAAAGTGCCATGAAATGACTGAGATTGTCTATTTTTTCCCACACCAAACGCCCTTAATTTTGTGTTGCAACGAAAAAGAAAAGTGTCAGCAAAAAAGATTATAATAAACCTAATTTTACCCTAAACGTTGTTCCTGTTCCTTCTTTACTCTCTACCTCAATTGTCCCACCATGTCCTTTCGTCACAATGTCATATGCTAAGCGCAGACCCAGCCCCGATGCCTTCACCCGTGGGTTTGGTTCGGACCGCCGACGCGGGTGAAGAAGGGCTGAAAGATTTGGGTAGGATGTCGGTTGGAATACCTGCACCGTTGTCAGTAATTGTAAGTTCAACCCCACCCACTCCTCCCCACTGAGGAAGTGCTTTTGTGGCTACCACTACTTTGGGTTTAAACTTATTCTGAAAAACGCTGTCAGGGTTCAAAACCCTGACAGCGTTGACAGCGTAGAAGGCATTATTAATCAGATTCAGTAGCACCCGTCCAATATCCTGCGGAACGACGTTGATTTGGGGTAAATTGGGGTCGGCAATCAACTCATAATCAGCCTGAAAATTTTTATCTTTAGCTCGCATACCATGATAAGCAAGGCGGAGGTATTCATCACACAACACATTTAAATCGGTCAGTTGTCGTTCGCCCGTACTCATGCGAGAGTGTTCGAGCATTCCTTTGACGATGCTGCTGGCTCGTTTGCCGTGCAGATTTATCTTCTCCAAATTTTGGGTAATATCCCCTAAAAAAGCCCCCCAACCCCCAAAAGGGGTGTCAGGTGCTCCCCCGTTGGGGGCTGGGGGACCGAGTTCTTGAAGCAGTTCCACACTCAATTCCGAAAAATTATTGACAAAATTCAGCGGATTCTGAATCTCGTGGGCGATACCAGCCGTGAGCTCACCGAGTGAGGCGAGTTTTTCTTTTTGGATGAGTTGGGCTTGGGTAGAACGGAGGGTTTCTAAAGCCTGTTCCACTTTTTCTTTTTGCTCGTTGAGAAGAATATTGGCTTTATGCTTTTGACGATTGTTACGGTAAAGAATCGCACCAATAAGTAAAAACACTCCTAAACTTGCCAAAAAAGCATATTGTTTTAATTGGTTTTCGTAAGCTATTCTTTCGATTTCAAGCTGTTTTTGCTGCTCTTGGTCTTGGTCAAGTAGGGTTTGAATCGCTTGCGTATTGCTTTCTCCAAACAGTTCTTCTTTGGTAGCATCCAATCGTTCTTTGTAGGAAAATGCTTGACTGAAGTCTTTTTTTGATTTGTAGGCATCTACCAACAAGGTATAAGATTCTATATTCCTTCTTTGATTTTGCGTGGACATTCGTGCATAAATGAGTGCTTGCTTGGCGTAAAAAATACAAGAATCGGTTTGACTATTTTTTAGATAAACAGCCCCCATGAGATTATAGATGTACGCAGAGTACCCTTTATTGTTGCTATCTATTCTTAATGCGTTTTGGAGACTCTGCCGATAATAATCCAAAGCCTTAGAAGAATTCCCCTTGGCAAATTGAATTCTCCCCAAATTTCTCAATGTAGTGGTTAATAGCCCTTTATGATTTAATCGAAGGGCTGTTTGATGGGATTTGGCAGCATAAAAGGAGGCCGAATCCAATTGATTTCCTTCAAAATAAGCCAATGTCAAATTCGCTTCTCTTCCTGCTCCATTTCTTTCATCCCGTAAATTTTCTGCTATTTTTATAGAAAGGAGGAAGTGATAAATTGCCTTTTTATTATTAAAGTTGTTTAGTTGAATTTCAAGTATCTTTATCATAAAAAAACCTATGAATAAGTTACCTGTGAATGTTTCAGAATCAGATTTTGAGACTTACATTTTACCACACTTGACCCATAAAATTGGTCATAATCGTTT
>JBGAUP010000322.1:0-6136 GCA_044228585.1 Runella sp.
ATTTATCAACTGTATTCTACTATTTGCTGAAACTTTTTTACTACGACAAGCCATTTGGCAGAATTATTGTTAGACCACCAGTACAGGTTTGATAAAAAGTTATCGCTTTTTTAGTAATTTTGGGCTGTTTTTAGAATTTTTAGGGCTCAGTAGCGAACCAATTGCGATAATAAACAACAGAAATTTAAAAACAAGCACACAATAAACTCATAGAACTTCGTTTCTATACTGAAATTTTGAATCTAACGGGAATAACCATGAACAAAAGGGGATTTTTCGGCTATGCCACCAAAGGAGCTTGGATTGTGATGGTAGCAGTAATGCTACAAAGTTGCGGTTTTATCAAAGATAAATTCGGAGGTAAAAACAGTAAAGGAGGCAAAAAAGGAGCCAAACAGGAAGTTGGGGTTCGTAATGGAGAAGTAATTGCAACGGGTCGTAAAGATTACAAGCAAGATACTCCCTATGGTATGGTGCTAATCCCTTCAGGTTCGTTTATGATGGGGCAAGCTGACGAAGATGTAGCGGCAACACAAGTCAATTTTAACCGCAGGGTGACGATTACTTCGTTTTACATGGATGATACCGAAGTGACTAACCACGAGTATCGTCAGTTTGTAAGTGCCCTCATGACAGATTCATTGTCAGTATTGGGAGAAGAAGAAATTATGGCGAAGTATCATCCTGATACCACGGTTTGGAAAAAGGATTTTACTTACCACAATGGAGATCCTATGACGGAGTATTATTATTCTCACCCAGCATTTGATACTTATCCTGTGGTGGGAGTAAGCTGGAAAGCCGCCCGTTATTTTTCTGAGTGGCGTTCTAATCTCTACAATGATTATCGTGCGAAAGAAGGTAAATATACTTCCCCCAAATTCCGTTTACCAACCGAAGCAGAATGGGAGTGGGCGGCGCGTGGCGGTCGTGCTTCGGCAAAATATCCTTGGGGTAACCCTTACGTAGCAAATGGTAAAGGTTGTTTCTTGGCCAACTTCAAACCACAGCGTGGTAATTATGATGCGGATGGTTATCCTTATACAGCCCCTGCAAATGCCTACAATGCGAATGATTATGGCCTGTACAACATGGCAGGTAACGTAGCCGAGTGGACGCTGGATGCGTATGCTGATAATGCTACGGTTGTCAATTGGGATATGAACCCAATGAATGATAACCCTGATGAACCTCGCAAAATCATTCGTGGAGGCTCTTGGAAAGATGTCGCTTATTTCCTCGAAACGGGTACTCGTAGCTGGGAATATGAAGATAACAAGCGGGCGTTTATTGGATTCCGCTGTGTAGTTGAAAATTTGGCTGGACGCGCTGCTACTTCACGTGGACGTAAAAGATAATTTGTAAATTCTGAAGATATAAGAGGGGTGCTGCCCAACAAGCGGCACCTTCCCTTTTGTACGACCTTAAATATTAATAACATAACAAATTCCGTAACTTATAACTAATTTTTTGATTCAATCATGGCAGCACAAAAACAAGGTGTTTTCTGGACTAAAATCGTTCCTACTGCTTATGCGCTTGGTGCAGCGGTCGTTATTATTGGTGCTTGGGCAAAAATTATGCACGTCGAAAATGCAGGGGCACTTTTGACAGCTGGTCTTTTGACAGAGGCAGTCATTTTTATTTTGTACGCAATCCAAAGCTTCCTGTATCCTGCTGCCGATGAATACGCATGGGAAAAAGTATATCCTGAATTGATGGATGATGCAGCTCCAGCACCTTCTCGCAAAGAGGAGAAAAAAGGAGTTGGTCTTACCGCGAATATGGACAAAATGCTTTCGGAAGCTAATATTACGCCAGATATTTTCAATAATCTTGGTAAAGGTTTTAAAAGTCTTACGGATACGGTTTCAAAAATCAGTGATTTGACAGATGCAACTGTTGCTACTAATGATTATGCTAAAAATGTAAAAAGTGCTTCGGGAGCTATCGGAGAAATGAATAAATCTTATGGGGTAGCTATTACTGCGATGTCTTCGATGGCCGACGCTACTAAAGATGCTCAGCAATACCGCGATCAGTTTCAGACAATTACTAAAAACATGGGGGCACTTAATGCCGTTTATGAATTAGAATTGCAAGATACAACAAAGCATCTGAAAGCGATGAATGCTTTTTATGGTAATTTAACCTCAGCTATGGCAAATATGGCCGATGCAACGAAAGAGTCACAGCAGTTCAAAGCAGAAATTTCTAAGCTGACTACTAATATTACGGCTCTCAATAATGTATATGGTAATATGCTAACGGCAATGCGTGGCTAAAAGTAAGCAGTAAATAGTTCGTAGTAGGTAAGAAATATCCTTCTGATGAATTAAAAACTGAACCTATAAACTGTAAACTTAAAACTGTAAACTAAAAAAATGGCAGGAGGAAAAGAGACACCCCGTCAGAAGATGATCGGGATGATGTATCTGGTACTGACAGCGATGTTAGCCTTACAAGTAAGTTCGGCCTTGTTGGAAAAATTCCAATTGTTGAATAATAGCATGGAGGTATCAGCAAACGCTGCTAATAAAATTAACCAAAAGACGGTTGATAACATTCGAGATAAAGTTGAAAAATCAGGTAATAGGGCTTTTGAGGTGGCGATTGTGAAACAAGCGGAGGAAGTTCGGAAGATAGCTGGTGGGATAATAACCGAAATTGATGCCATAAAAACCCAAATCATCAATGAAGCAGGTGGGGGAATAGACCCAGAAACAGGTAAGGTCAAAAACCCTAACGAAGAAGACAAAGTTGCTATTTACATGATTGGTGCTTCCAAAAATGGGAAAGCATACGAACTGAAAAACAAATTGAACGGCTTTGTGGATCAAATGAATAAGTTGGCGGGTACAAACTTTGCTCCCTTAGCACTTGATGGCAAGGATGATCCACTCGCTAAGCGCGACGCAGATCAGCGCAATAAAGATTTTGCCTCTGTTAATTTTGAACAAACTCCCGTTCCCGCAGCGTTGGCTGTGTTGAGCCAAAGACAGTCAGAAGTACGTCGCTTGGAAGCCGAGGTATTGGATGCTTTAGCGGCCAAAGTGGGTGCTAAAGACATTAAATTTGACAAAATTTTGGCGATGATTAGTGCTGAGTCAAACGTTGTGGTTGCAGGTACTAAGTTCAAAGGAGAAATGTTCATTGCTGCGTCGTCGAGTGCCCTCACCCCACGCATGAGTTTGGGCGGTGCGCCTTTGCGGGTGCAAGATGGCAAAGGAATCATTGAATTTACGGCCCAAGGTGGTGCATACGACAAAGATGGTTTGGCCGCAAAAACACTTAGTGGAGTAATCTCTTTCCCTACTCCAAGTGGTAGAGATACCTCTATAACAATGAAGTATGATTACAAGGTGGCTCGCCCTACGTATCAAATTGAGACGGGTACTTTGCCTCCATTATACCTTGCCTGTAAAAACGTGTTAAGCGTACAAAGTGCGGCACTGGGTGCGCTTTGGAATCCTGCTTTCTCAGCTAACGGGGCAGAAGTAATCAATAGCGGAAAAGGAAAAGTGATTATTGTACCTAATAGTAAAAACGTTACTCTTAATATCTCTAACCAAGGCAACTTAATGGGAAGCGAGCCTTTCCGGGTATCAAAAGTACCTCGTCCTCGTTTGGAGTATTCTATGAACGGTGCCGTAGTAGATGAGCGCAAAGGAGTACCCGCCAGTATGGCTCGCAGTATCTCTGTACGTGCCATAGCAGACGAAAGTTTTGCCAATTTTTCACCCGAAGATGCTAATTTTCGCGTGGGACAAATCGTCGTAAGTTTAGCGCGAGGAGCAAGGCGGGTGGATGGCGTGACTATTCAAGGACCGAGTGGTTCGATTAATAAGTTAGCACAGCAAGCCCAACCAGGTGACCGACTCGTTGTTGAGGTATCGGGTGTACAACGTCGTAACTTTAAAGGAGATGTTGTAGATGCAGGTATGACCACAGAATTGAAAAATATCCCACTTAATTAAGATTTTGTAGGATTGGTATGCAATTTGTAAGTAGTTGTTCGTTAATTGTTTAGCGATTAAAACAATAAGAGAATGAGAAAAATAAGCAGCTTAGTTGGATGTGTTGCTTTGGCAGCCGTGAGTTTGGGCGCCTATGCGCAAGAGAAAGACACCAAGGGCGTTAATCCGTTGTCAGTTAGAGAAATCAATGATGCTGACGTAATGATGAAACGTACGCTGTGGCGGCGTTTGGATTTGAAAGAAAAAGCCAATCAACCCATGTTTTCAAAGGGAAACGAAATCACCAAATACATCATGGATGCGGTGAAAGCGGGTTTGTTGGATGCCTACGTTGAGGCTGATTTAGCTAAAAAAATGACGTTGGATGATTTCAACAAAAAACTCCAAATTCCAAACCAAGGCCAAGCTTTGACGAAAGAAGAAATCGAAGCGGGATTTGGTAACGAAAATCAAAGCCAAGACGCGGGTTGGGGAGATACCAAGAAAGATGATAAGAAAACGTCAGCCGCCCCCAAAACGGATGATGGCTGGGGAAGCCCCGCACCTAAAAAGGAAACTCAGCCTGTGGACGACGGTTGGGGAACACCTACTAAAAAGAAGACCACCACTACCAAAGGCAAAAAGGGACAAGTATTGGCCAAAGTGCCAGAACCTAAGATTGATTCTACGGAAATCAAGAAGAAAATGGCGGAAGAAGCTGCTGCCGCCGCCGCCGCTGCTGCCGCAAAAATGCTTGAAAATCAGTATTTTCCTGATCAACTCTCAGTGATTGAATTGAAAGAGGACTGGATTTTTGATCGTAAACGTTCGCGTCAGTACAATGATATTCAGACTTTAACCATTTATATTCCTGCTGATCAGCACCCAACGGGCTTGGAAACTCCAATTGCAACATTTAGATACAAAGATTTGGACAAATTGTTCCGCAGTGACCCGAAGAAATTTATTTGGTTTAACGAATACAATACGGCACAACACAAAAACTTGGCCGATGCATTTGATTTACGTTTGTTCAGTGGACGTATTACCAAATCTTCTAACCCGATGGATCGTGACCTGATTAGCATCTATGGAAGTGAAAAAGATGCTCTCTGGAAGTCGATTCAACTTGAAAACGAGTTGATGGAATTAGAACATGGATTGTGGGAGTATTAATCCACAGTTAATTTAAAAACAACAAAAGGAGCGGCTAACATTAGCCGCTTTTTTTATGAAGGATACTCGACTGTAGCCCCTGTTTCTCGATGAATTTTAGGCTCAAAAATACGTTTCCAACCTTCTTGTAAAAAACCAAAACCATAGCCAAATAATTGGACAAAAGCCGCAATAATACTTAAAAAGCCAACTTTTATGCTTTTGGATTGCAAAGTTGCATCAGTAAAAATGAGCAATTTGAATAATATTAAAAAAGTAAGACCTGTGTAGAAAAGCCAGGAGTCAATGAGCCACAAAAATGGAATACAGAGGCAGCCGAGCGTAAATAGTAGAGGAAATGTATGTACAAGCTTGAGCTCGTTGGGGTAAAAACGAGCAATATTAATTCTGGCTCGGCCAAAAAAACGAAGTTGTCGGAAGAAAGCCCCAAATCCTGTGCGTCGTTTGTGGTAAATAAAAGCTTCGGGGAGCAAAGCTGACTTAAAACCGAGCCTTAATGCCGTAATACTAAAAATAATATCCTCTCCCATACGGCTAATTTGAAAACCACCCGTGCGCTCCCACACTGCTCGCGAAAGCCCCATATTAAAACTTCTTGGGTGGAAAGTGCCGCCCAGATTGCTTTTTTTTCCCCTAATTCCTCCCGTAGTGAATACAGACGTCATTGAATAACTAATGGCTTTTTGAATAGGAGTAAAACTTGGATGGTCGGTGTCTGGGCCACCATACAAATCAACGTAGTTAGTATTTAGTTGATTATCAACTATTTCTAAATAGTTGGATTCAATTAAAGCATCCGAATCGAACAAAATAAAATAATCGCCTTTGGCTTTCTCAAAGCCGTAATTTCGGGCAAAACCTTGGCCACTGTTTTCTTTGTAGAAATAATAGATTTCTAACCTATCTCCGAAAGACTGTACTACTTTATCACATTTTAGCTTTGAGCCATCTTCCACAATAATGACTTCAAAATTCTTGTATGTTTGTATTGCTAAACATCCCAA
>JBGAUP010000323.1:0-6087 GCA_044228585.1 Runella sp.
GGTAGGTGGAGATTTGTCAGGTATTCAGAAGTTTATCTACGGCATCATTGCCCGTGGGGCAGCCAAAAACTTGAAAGGGCGCTCCTTCTATTTGCAGTTGTTGGTAGATACCATTGTTCGTAAGATTCTGGATTCGCTCAACCTATATGATGCCAACGTTATCTACGCTTCGGGAGGCGGGTTCTATATTTTAGCCCCCAATGTGGGTGACTTAGGCGAAAAACTGAAAGAACTTGAAGCTCAAATTGCTCAACAATTATTCAGTTATCATGCTACTGACTTGTACTTAGCTTTGGATTTTGTACCATTTGGCGAAGCAGAACTGTATTATGAAAAAGGCAAAGACCGCACGATTGGCGATGTTTGGAAAGAATTAGCCGAAAAGTTGGGTGCTAAAAAAGGACAACGGTTTAAGGCACAATTAGAAAAAGGTTACGCCGATTTCTTTACCCCAAAAAATGAAGGTGGTGACAAAGAGAAGGATGCTATCACGGGGGAAGATTTAAATGATGATTGGGAAGAAATAGATGGCGGTAGAAGAGTGAATACCTATACCTACCAACAAATTGAATTAGGTAAAAAACTCAAATCAACCCAGTACTGGATTCAGTCGAAGCAAAGACTTGGGTACTTGGGAGAAGAAGACTTTGAGCCTGTTGGCCTTGGTTACTTTAACTATTTTATTGATAAACAGGCGTTTGATAAATACGACGGTGAGTTTCGGAAATCTGCCGATTCTGTTCGGGTAGTATTTTTTAATAAGGGAAATTTTTTAGAGCCTATCCAAAAAGGCATTGACAACATTTATGGCTTTACATTTTACGGAGGTAACGACTACCCTGCCAGTAAATGGCACGAAACCCCTAAAACTTTTGAGGAAATAGCAGGAGTTGAATTTACTGATGATAAAAAAGAAAAACGTGCCTCAGCCCCTAACCTCGTACGTATGGGCGTGCTACGCATGGATGTGGACCGACTCGGGAGTATTTTTCAAAAAGGTTTTACACCCGCCAAACGCACATTTAGCCGATACAGTACGTTGAGCCGTAGTTTAGATTATTTTTTCAAGGGCTATCTCAATCAAATCTGGGCAGAAAATGCTGATTACAAGGCTTATACTCAGATTATTTATTCGGGTGGCGACGACTTGTTTATTGTGGGCAAATGGGACGTACTGGCAAAAATGGCGGTGGACATCAACCGTAAATTTAGAGAATGGGTATGCCACAGCCCTAAGTTTACGCTCTCAGGCGGGATGGCAATGGTAGGACCAAAATATCCGTTGTTAAAAGCCGCTTTATTATCTGAGACTTTTGAAAAAGAAGCCAAAAACCACGAGTTTGGCGAAGAAAAGAAAAATGCTTTTTCAATTTTTGGCTACTCGTATGTACAAGGAGAAGAGATGCAGGACAAACGGGTAGAGGACTTATTGTTTGCCTTTAACTGGGACAAAGAACTGCCCTACGTGTTAAAATTGAAAGACCAAATTGCTGAACTTTTGGAAAAAGGACTTTCGCAGGGTTTCCCTTCCGATGCTCACAACCTCTTGCAACAAGCTGATTTTCAACTCAAAGATGGTCGTTATGAAATTCAAAAATTTGCAGTGATTTGGATGGCGGCTTATAATTTCAAACGGGCGATACAATCGGGGGCGAGTGATGGCGTGAAAGACCTTTTGAAAGAGTGGGTTGAAAACCTGATGAAACACCGAATAAAAAATGTTCCTGAATTAGAACATTCAAAATACCATCCTTTACAACTTTTGGCCCTTGCTGCTCGCTGGGCTGCTTTGGAAAAACGTAGTGAACTTAAAAACTGAAAATAACTATGGCACAACAACCTTACAACCAAAACCGTGGAGGAGGCTATCAAGGTGGTGGCGGAAATCAACAAGAATCCGAGTATGATTTGAATTCTCAAAAGCAAAGTATTGAAAAATGGGTAAAATCACAGATTGATGCAGACACGGTAAAGTTTGCGGACAAATTCGGAGATTTTATTGCTGCTAATGGCAAAGGGATGACCAACTCACAAATCAGGAATATTTTCGGTGAAATGCGTCGAATTCAAATGAACGGATTTAATCAAAAAGAAAAAATCTCATTCATACTGTTAAAGCCTAAAATGGCATACGTGGTTAAACGTTTTAAGGAGAATAAAAAATTAGAAACCTTTTTCAAGTTTTTTTCAATCGGTTATGACGTAGTAGCGGAAGAGAAAGATGAAAAGAATAGTCAACTCTATTTCGAAAACCTCATGAACCTTATGGAAGCCGTGTTGGCCTACCACAAATTCCATGGCGGAAAAGAATAAACGATGACTATTCGACCCCGATGGGGTCAGATGTTTGTAGCAAGCAATTATACCTATAAACTTATGACCCCGTCGGGGTCAAATCACATTTAATATCTTGATTATCATGGCAAAGCAACTTCTCAAAAAAATAGAAATCACAGGGACACTCACCCTGCTCACGGGCTTACACATTGGTGGTACTAACTCTTCAATGAGTATCGGTGGCATTGACAAGGGCGTAATCCGCAATCCCCTGACTAATCAACCTTTTATTCCTGGCTCTTCGTTGAAAGGAAAGATGCGGTCGTTGTTGCAAGTAGCAAACGGTCAATTTAAAGAATTAGAAAAGCCAATGGGAGGTGTAAACGGTGTAAAATATGTGGCAAGTGAGGACGGAGTTGATTCGGAATTGTTTGGTAATGCTACTGGCAATTCTAAACAAAAACCCTCTCGCCTTATCGTGCGTGACTGTGAATTGGAAAATGCTGAATATCTGTTGAGCAAAACCGACATTCCCTACACCGAAGGAAAAACCGAGGTGGTGATAGACCGTATTACCTCTGCCGCTAACCCTCGACAAATAGAACGTGTACCCGCAGGGGCAAAGTTCAAACTCAACATGGTGCTAAATGTGTGGGATGGGGAAACAGAAGCTACCTTGATAGCGAATCTATTTAAGTCTTTGAAATTACTGAAAGACGACTATTTGGGCGGAAGCGGTAGCCGTGGCTATGGACAGATAGGCATTGATATAGACGATATGATTGAAAAAACAACCGAAAACTACTACGGTAAAGCTGATGGAAAAGGCGTTTCAATCAAAAGTACCTACCAAAACCAAATAAATAGTCTCAAAGCATGAGCCTCGAAGCCATCAAACTACGGTTTAGCACACCTGTGCATTTGGGACGAGGTTTGGAAGACCTCGACCGCAGCGAAACTGTTTATCATTCCGACTCGCTCAAATCAGCCATTTTTGCTGTGGGTTTGGCGCAGTTCCCGCATTGGGCTGAGGACAATGCCGATGCTTTTTTCAACGGCTTTCGGATTTCATCTTGCTTTCCGTTTTCGGGAGATGAACTGTTTTTACCCAAGCCGGTTTTAAATATTCGATTTGAATTCAGCAAGGTAGCTGACGACCGCCAAGCCAAAACGGGTAAAAAAGTGTCGTTTTTGTCGCTCAAACAATTTGAGAAGCTTATTAGTGTGGGCGAAGGTGCGGAACCGATTAAAATCTCAAAAGATGTGATTACGCCCGACGGACAGTTTATTTGTGAGAACGAAACAACTGCCAAACGCTTATTTTTCAAAACCGAAGTACAACAGCGAGTCGCTGTACCACTCGAAGGCGACGACAACGAAACTCGCCCCTTTTATGTGGACCGACTCTATTTTGAAAAAGATTGTGGTCTATACTTCTTGGTTGATTTTCGGGGCAATACCGAATTGAGAAACCAAGTGTTGCAAACCCTCCGACTTTTGGGCGATTTAGGCATCGGTACCGACCGCACCGTAGGCAACGGTTTGTTTGACTTTGATCAAAATCGAGATGTGCAATCCGTTGAAATCAAGACCGTTGGCAAGCATCAAAAACAAATGAATTTGGGATTGTACTTGCCCAAAGAAAAGGAATTGAAGAAAATTAAGTTAGACCAAAGCCACTGGTCTTTGCTCAAACGGGGTGGCTATATGGGCGGCACATCCAACGACGACTTTTTATCGCTTCGCAAAAAGAGCCTTTACTTCTTTGGCGAAGGCAGCGTTTTTGAGAGCGAAACCCCGCTTAAAGGAAAAAAAGAAGACATCAAACCCGACTGGAACTTGCCCATGCACCCTGTTTGGCGAGACGGACAATGCTTATTTTTAAACATCTAACACCATGGCCATAGCAAAACTCACTACTCTCACACCCGTGCACATAGGCAGCGGCACCACCTACAACCGCAATATTGACTTTGTGCAGGAAGGCGGACGTATCGGCATTGTAGATGCCAATAAGGTAGCAGCACTCATTGGCAGTGATAAAGAAGCTATTGACCAATGGGTAAGTGCTATTGATAAAGGTACACCTTTAATGGATTTTTTGAGAATCAATAGAGGTAAAAAAGAGGTGAATATTGACAATATTTCAGAGCGAGTGTGTTTGGTGCTTGAATCATCAGCCTCTGTTTCTACCCTTAAAGAACAAGTAAGGTCGGCTTTTGAAGGAGCATATTTTCCAGGTTCTTCGCTAAAAGGGGCCATTCGGACGGCTATATTTAACCGACTAATTATTAGAGATACTTACCAAGCAAAAAATCATTCTGTTTATAGAGAAGAACGAAAAGATAAGCAAACGCAAAAAGTTTACGGCGTTGATTACAAGGGCGTTAAATTAGAAAAAAAATACTTAGGTAATGATGCTAATCACGACATCATGCGGCTGTTACGTGTTGGTGATGCCCATTTTGGAGAAACGATTTGCTTGTTAGCTAAAACATTGAATGAAGTAAGTGATGGGCATGAGATAAAAAATAATTTAACTCAATTGGTAGAATGTGTTCCTGCCAATGCTGAGACAATCTGCCAATTTTCGATTCCTGATGATTTAATTCGTCAAATCAAACTTCCAAGATTTCAAGAAATTGCTGATAAGATGCGTAATCTTTCACAGGTAGAAACTTGGATAAAGGTTTTTGAACTTATCAATGCACATACAAAACTTCAAATTCAAAAAGAAATAACTCGTTACGAAAATGCTAATCTTCCTAATCAGGCTGCCCAATTCCTTCCTTTTTTTGAGGAATTGAAAGAACAGTTTGGGCTACTCTCAGATAAAGAATGTATTGTTCGGGTAGGTTTTGGTACAGGCTATTTGAGCATGACAGGTGGTTGGGCATTGGAGCAATGGAAACATATCCCCAATTTTAATTATCAAAAAGAATTAGAAAACCTTGGCAAAGCTGTTCGTAAAAAAGGCGGTTATGAAAATATGGCACTCCCTAAGTCCCGAAAAATCGGATACGAAGGTGTACCCTTGGGATTTATAAAAATCTCGCTGCTAACTCTCGAAGAGGCAAAGGCGTGGAAAGACAATCAATCAGCTCGCCAAGCTGAGAAAATTCAAAAACAAGCCCAAGCCGCCGAAGAAGCTCGTCTTAAAGCCGAGCAAGAGGCAGAAATAGCTCGCATCGCTGCCGAAGAAGCAAAAAAGCCTAAATTGTACGAAGGTAAACTCAAAGTGGGTGCCGAAATGGATGCCGAAATCGTTATGTCAGGTAAGCCAAATAAAATGAAAATTTATGTGGCAGGTCACGAAAATGACCAAATACCAATGATTGGCTATACCGCAGCGGAGCCTGTTGGTAAAGTGATGATAGTAACAGTCAATATCTTGGGTAAAGATGGCAAAGTGAAAGAGGTTCGGTATAAAAAGTTTAAATAGCCCGCCAACGGCACTGTATTCGGCTTTGTCAAAATAAAAATCGGGCCTTAATATCTTGATTGATTGGCAATTATAGATATTTATGTAAATTTGGGAATTTGATTCCCAGGTTTACATAAATATGGTTCAAAGACAGATAGCCACTAAAATCAATGGGCTACTTAGCAAATTTCCCATTGTGAGTATCGTGGGGCCAAGACAGTCGGGCAAAACTACACTCGCCAAAATGCTGAGACCAGACTACCAGTATGTTAGTCTCGAAAACCTCAATCTGCGAGAATTTGCCCAAACCGATCCGCAGGGCTTTTTGAGTCAGTATTAAAACGGGGTTATTCTTGATGAAGTACAATACGTCCCCCATTTGTTTT
>JBGAUP010000324.1:0-6084 GCA_044228585.1 Runella sp.
TATATTTCCTGACCCTGATGTTCCAAAACCAACGTTTGCGCTACTGGTCCAGCTAAAAGTTGCACCAGCTGAAGGGCTTGAAAAACTAACACCAGGAACGGCAACTCCATTACATAATGAAGTACTTGAAATACTATTTACCGTAGCTCGGTTTCTCACAGTCACTGTAAAAGTAGTTGGAATTCCAGGACAGCCTCCTGCTTTGGGTGTTACTGTTACGGTCGCAACAGCATCAGTTGTTCCGTTGTTATTAGCCGTAAAAGCAGGTATATTTCCCGAGCCTGCCGTGCCAAAACCAACGTTTAAATTACTAACCCAGTCAAAAGTAGTACCAGCGGTAGAACTTGAGAAGTTGATAGCAGCTCCTGGGGCATCGTCGCAATAAGCTACACTTGACACAGGGTTTACAGTAACATTGGTTGGAAAAACGGTTACGGTAAAACTCCTTGGAGTGCCTGTGCAGCCACTTGTAGTAGGTGTCACAGTGACAGTAGCTACTATGGGAGAAGCCGTAGCATTGGTTGCGGTATAGGCAGGAATATTTCCTGAACCTGCCGTTCCAAATCCAACGTTGGCGGAGCTGGTCCAAGTAAAAGTAGCCCCAGCGGGGGTACTACTAAAATTGATGGCTGCTCCTGTTGAACCATTACAGAGATTTACGTTCGAGATGGAATTAACACTTGATACAGGTCGGACAGCTACGGTGAATGTGGTAGGGATTCCAGTACATCCATTGACTGAAGGAGTAACGGTCACGGTAGCAGTAGTGCCACCATTGGAGGCAGTAAAAGTGGGAATGTTTCCCGAACCAGACGTTCCAAAACCTACATTGGCCGAACTCGTCCACGAAAAAGCAGCTCCTGCACTACTGCTACTAAAAACAATACCATTAACTACTGTTCCACTGCACGGATTAATATTGGCAATAGAATTAACTGTAGCCACGGGATTAACCTGAAACGCAGTACTACCTGCTGAAATTGTAGCACCTGATACGACCCTTACTTTATAACCTGTTCCAGCATTAGTACCCACTGGGATAGTAGCCGTTATGGGGCTACTGGTGCCTGAACCAATGACAGTAGGGGTTGTAAATAAACCAGTAGCGTCAGAAAGTTGTATTGAAAAAGTGGGAGTTCCAGCAAAACCAGAGGCGGTAAAAGATACTCGTATTTGTTGAGCGGCACAATAACCTCCCGCAGGAATTGCCCCAGAGGTATTGGTGACGAGTACGGCACTGATACTTTGGGCTACGCTTTTAGAAATCATCCCACAAAACAGCAAAATACCGCAGCCAAGGAAAAGTAGTTTTTTTAACATAAAGAATTGAAAATTGATTTTTGTAAAAACGCTTAAAATTACCTCTTTATTGAAGAATTAGTATTTTTCTAAGAGTGAGTTTGTTTCTAATTGTCAAAAATTGCTTCATAAACCAGCTCATGCACCCGTCGCCGAATCTTTTTTCGGTTTATTTCTGTGTTTTCAGCATTGGGATGTACACGATTTGAAAGTAATATAAAAACCAGTTCTTCTTTGGGTTCTACCCACACCATTGTACCTGTAAAACCTGAATGTCCAAAGGAATTAGGTGAGGCCGATGGGGCTACAAAATTACTTTCTCCATTAGAAGGAGTTTTATCCCATCCCAGTCCACGGTGATTGCCGTTGTCATACATACTTGTAAAAGCTGGGACGGTTTCATCTTGAAAATAACGCCGGTCGCCATAAAGACCGTTCTGTAGATTCATTTGCATTAAAATAGCTAAATCTGAAGCAGAGCTAAACAGCCCTGCATGGCCTGCAACACCGCCATAAACCGCCGCCATTTGGTCGTGGACTGTTCCCCGAAGTAGCTGATTTCGATAAGAAAAGTCGTTTTCAGTGGGAGCAATTTGGCTTTCAGGAAAACGCTCCAAAGGTTTAAAGCCCGTCATCATCATTCCCAATGGTTCATAAAAATTTTGGCTTAGAAATTCATCTAAAGATTGATTAGTGATCTGTTCAACCACTTTTTGCAACATTAAAATGCCTAAGTCACTATAAACAAACGGATATTTTCCATTTATTTCCTTTCTCATGGGCGATTGTACCACCCATTTCCAGACAGAATCTTTTAAAGCAGGCTTGGCGAATAGTTTCGGGGCAATTTGCATCGAATATACACTGTCGCGCACCGAGCTATAATATTCTGTCATTAATCCTCCTCCGTTAGTTTTGGTACGCTCCCAAAGCTTTGGATAAAAGGCCACCAACCCCGAACGGTGTAGCAATAATTCTTCTATCGTAATGCCAGCTTTATTAGTTCCGATGAGTTCGGGCAAATAGTGTGCCGTTTTTTGTTTTAGGTCAATGGCTCCCTGTTCTTTCAGATACATAACAGCTTGTAAAGTAGCCGCTACTTTCGTGACAGAGGCCACGTCGTAGATTGTTTCATTGGTTACTTTTTCGTTCAGATTGTCATAAGTAAGCGTACCATAATTTTTTTGATACACCATTCTTCCTTTTCTGGATACTACAACCTGACAACCAGGGAATATACGTGCCCGAATAGACTGTTCAATGAGGGTGTCTATCTTGTTCAACGCCCTTGAACTCATTCCTACTTGTTCGGGAAACCCTAAAAATATCCTTCGCAAAGACTTGGTCTCGTAGCCAGTGCCTACATTATAAAGACCTTCTATTGAGACAGGTAATTTGCCTTTGAAAGGCAGTGCACCAAAAATCTGTTGAGCTGCAACTACTTCTAAGTCTGGTAGGTTTTCGTAGGCACAAACCACTGCGGAGGTAGCTGGCAGTTGTTTGAGTGCGTAGGGTGTTCCGAAAAGGCTGACAATCACCTTGGATTTTTGTTGTAATCGCGTCAGCAGCTCAACGGTAGCAGGAGTAATATAAAAAGGTCTGTTGAAATTACGGCGAGTATCGTGCAAACTCACAATCACCACTTTTGCGCCATTGGCTTGTGCTATTAGGCTTTCTACTTCTTGGTTGGTAGTGGGTTTATCGGCATAGACAATGTGTTTAAAAGAGGCGTACTTACTGAGTGTTTGTTGGAAAAGATTAATCCCTCCGCCGCCAATGGCTATTGAAGCAAAAGTACAAGTATCTAAAGCTGTAATCGGCAGTAGTTGGCTGTCGTTGCGCACAAGTGTAACTGCCTGTTCGCAGAGATCGCGGGTTAGAGCGCGAAATGAAGGTGATTGTATCTCGTTATTGATGGTTTCGGATTTGATGGTTTTAGTATTATTCAAGCCTAACCAGTATTTGGCTCGTAAAATTTTACGAACTTTTTCGTCAATAACTTCGGGGGCAATGGTGCCTTTTATGACTCCGTCCTTGATTTTTTTGATAGACTCCGCCACGCTTTCTGGATACAATAAAATATCATTTCCTGCTAAAAGAGCTTTGATATTGGCATCCACTGCGGTGCGTCCCCGACTCACTCCTTGCATATTCATGGCGTCCGTAAAAACTAAACCTTGAAAACCCATTTGTTTCTTGAGTAAATCAGTTACCACTTTCTCTGAGAGAGAAGCAGCCAAATAAGGTGTATTGTCCAACACAGGTACGTATAAATGTCCAGTAATAATACCCGTCAGGCTATCGGCAATGAGTTTTTGAAAAGGGTACAAATCGGTTTCGGCCAGACGGTCGGTAGAATGAGATAAAACAGGAAGCGTATAATGTGAATCAGCATCGGTATCTCCATGCCCTGGAAAATGTTTGGCCGTAGCAATCACGCGCTGATGCTGCAACCCTTTCATATAAGCAGCGGCTTTGTCTGTCACGTTGTTGCGGTCTTCGCCAAACGAGCGTAAACCGATAATGGGATTACGCGGGTTAGAATTGATGTCGGCTACTGGTGCAAAATTGACATTTATACCCAACCGTTGGCATTGGCGGCCTATTTCTAACCCCATCCGATAAATGTAACGATTGTCTTGAATCGCGCCCAAGGTCATTTGTTTGGGAAAATCATCCACACTATCCAAACGCATTCCCAGGCCCCATTCGCCATCAATCCCAATCATCAGAGGAACTTTCGACAACGATTGATAACGATTAGTGAGTTTGGCTTGTCGGGATGGCCCACCTTTAAAGAATATTAGACCTCCAAGATGATAATTTTGAATAAGTTGATCTACATAACGATAATAAGTTTCATTACGGTCTGAGTAGGTTGCTACCATAAAAAGCTGACCAATCTTTTGGTCTAAAGTCAACTTATTAAATACACTATCGGCCCATTGACTCTCCTCAAATACCTTCCTTGGCGAGGGGGTATCTGTTTTGGGTTCCCAATTCGAAAACTTTTTGGGCTCTGAAACGCCAGCCAATCCCACACTTACGAACAGCCCAATAATAATCTTATCAAAAAAAATCTTCATTTCAAGTATTGAAAAATAAGAACAAAAGTACAGAAATACCCCCAAAAAAATTGTACAAAACTCATTTTCGAGTAAAGTAGCGCACAATGTTTACTATTTATGAACTTTGTTTTACAATCCCTTGTCAAAATTCAAGTGTCTGATTTTCAGGGTGCTTTACAAGAAAATCTAAATATAATTTACCCATAACATTGGCGTAACATTGGCGTAATATTGGACTTCTACCTTTGTGGCGTTAAAGTCGAAACCTATATGACACCTATTATGCAAGTTAATCAAAGTATGTTGACCCTAAAACGTATGCAATACGTATTTCCTGTCTTTTTTCTATCACTTTTGTTTAGCGCCTTTTCTTTTGCTCAAACGGGCACTATCCGTGGTACAATTAAAGATGCTAAAAACAAGGAAGCTATTATTGGCGCAACCGTGTTGATTGAAGGTACTACCCTTGGCTCTGCGACTGATGTAGAAGGAAACTTCATCATCAATAAAATACCCGCAGGGGTTTATAAACTGCAACTTTCGTATGTTTCTTATAAATCAAAATTGATTGAAAACGTACGGGTAGAAGCAGATAAAGTATCAGTGCTTGATACTGAAATCGAAGAAGATTCTAAAGTATTGGAGACGGTCGTCGTGAAAGGCCGCAAAAATACAAGTACCGAAGTAGCGGTTATCACTGAAATCAAGCAAGTACAACAAATAGCAGTGGGAGTATCGGCCCAGCAAATTCAAAAAACTCAAGATCGTGATGCTTCGGCAGTGGTACGTCGGATACCTGGTATTTCTATCTTTGATGATCGTTTTGTGGTAGTACGAGGGCTCAATGAGCGTTATAATACGGTGATGCTCAACGATATCATCACGCCTTCTACTGAAGTGGATGTTAAATCCTTTTCGTTTGATTTGATTCCAAGTACTGCTATTGACCGTATGCTGGTCTTCAAGTCGGCTTCTGCTGACCTACCGGGCGATATGGGTGGAGGTGCTATTAAGATTTACACCAAAACCGTTCCTGACGGCAACAATCTTACTGCTGGTTTTACGGTAGGCTATCGTTCAAATACAACTTTCAACAATACACTTAACTATCAAGGCGGACAAACTGACTGGCTGGGCTTTGATGACGGAACGCGCACATTGCCCAAGGGCTTTGCAAGTCGCAATAGTGTTATCAATTATGCTTCCTCCGAAGAAGTAATCAATAAATTCAAAAACTTACCTGATTATTATAACGTACAACAACACACCGTTTCGCCTGATTATCGCGGAGCTATCAACTTTAGCCGTCGGATGTTTGTAGGAGACAAAGAGTTGAGCAACACCTCGTTTGTCAATTATGGATTTTCTAATTTGATCAATCCTATTCAGCAAAATCGCTTCAATTTTGACGGCAACAAAACTGAAAATTTTGATGACCGACTGTTTCAACAAAACGTCCGTTTGGGTGTGATGAGCAACTGGTCATTGATTCTGAATCCACGCAACAAAATAGAGTTTCGCAATTTGTTCAATCAATTGGCAAATAAAGAAACCGTTACTCGTAGCGGGGCTAATATTGAAAACAACTTAGATATCAACAATGCGGCCTTCCGTTTTGAACAACGTAGCATTTACTCTGGTCAGTTGAGCGGCACGCACGAACTCAACGACCGCACCAAGCTTCGTTGGATTGGAGGTTTGGGCTATACTTATCGCT
>JBGAUP010000325.1:0-6065 GCA_044228585.1 Runella sp.
AGGTGGTTTTTGCTTGGTTAGATACTTATAAAAGAATCCTTGTACGCTTTGAACAGTTAGATAAAAACTTTAAAGCATGGCTATTAATGGCTTCGGCAATGATTAATTTTAGACATACTTTCAACTAAACAACTTCAATATCAAAATCCATACGCAAAATATCATACATTTGAGCCTTGGGTAATTTCAGGTAAAGCTCACACTCTTCTTTTTCAATTCCGTTGTTCCGACCGAATTCAAGCAATTTAATAGTAGTACCATAGTATTCATCCCATATTTGGGTTAGGGCGGCAGGAAGTTCGGACTCAGTACTAATGTATTGTAAAAATTGGCGATACTTATTTAGAGATTCCCAACTCATTTCAAGGCTCATGACGACGATGTGATAAGGTTTCTTTTAAAATGAAGGCAGGAAATTTATCTACGCTATTTTTTGCAAAAATTTAGCCTACGGTTAAAGACACAAACTATATTGGTCTATGCTTATAAATTACTCCTCCAAGAGACTTAAAAGTCTCTTGGCATCTTTCTTTAAACCCCATCAAAAATATTTTACTCTCTTATTGTGATTTTTTTGTCCTTCATGCGAATAATTAGGCAAACAAACGCTTAATGATAAAGCAAATGGACAAGAGAAAAGCAATAGTGCTTACTTTAGCAATGATGCTGAACAATGGAACAACCTCTTTCAGCAATGGATTCAACAGCTAAATCACAGTTATTTATTTCGGTTGTGGAGGGTCACAAGGGCATACTTTATAAGGTAGCCAAAGCCTATTGCCAAGACGAAGAAGACCGCAAAGACCTTGTGCAAGAAATGATTGTGCAGCTGTGGAAGTCTTTTGAAACCTACAATGATGAATATAAATACTCCACTTGGATGTATCGAATTGCGCTGAATGTGGCTATTTCTTTTTATCGAAAAGAAAGCCGCCGAAAACAGTTTTCAAGCCCACTCACAGAGGGTGTTTTGGCGTTTTCGGAAGGTTCTTCGGAGGGCGAAGTAGAAGAAAATATAGGTTTTTTGTTGCAGTTTATTGCGGTGCTGAAAGAAATAGACAAAGCACTGATATTACTCTATTTAGAAGAAAAAAGCTACCGAGAAATTTCCGAAATTATGGGGATTTCGGAAAGTAACGTAGCCACAAAAATTGGAAGAATTAAAGCCGTTTTAAAACAAAAATTTTCAACCTTAACAAATTAAATCAAATGGAAGACGCGGCTCTCATTAATCTTTGGAAATCTTACGATAAGAAATTGGAAGAAGTCCTAACCATCAACAAAAAACATACCGAAGCAATTACCCAAATGAAGATTCAGACATTTTTATCATCCATGAAACCCTTGAAAATATTTACGGTCGTAGTTGGGATACTGTGGGTAGGTTTTGTAGATGTTTTGATTGTCAATCTGTTTTCGGTGGCGAGTTCTTTCTTTTTGATTTCGGCAGGCATTCAAGTGCTACTCACCAAACTATCCATCGGTATTTACCTTTATCAGTTGATTTTGATTCAGCAAGTAGATACCAATCAGCCTGTTGTGGATACTCAACGAAAATTAGCCTCTCTGAAATCCTCAACGCTGTGGGTAGCACGGCTTCTTTTTTTACAGCTTCCAGTCTGGACTACGTTTTATTGGTCAAAATCTGGGTTTGAGAACGGAAACGCAGCCTATTTATGGGTTAATGGTATAGTCACTTTTTTGTTTACGTTTGCGGCACTTTGGCTTTTCTTTAATATAAAATTTGAAAACCGAGATAAAAAATGGTTTCGCCTGATTTTTAACGGTCAAGAATGGACTCCAGTTATTAAAGCAATGGAGTTGTTGCGAGAAATTGAGGAGTACCAAAAAGAGTGTAGTGCTTTGGTCTAAAAACTCATATTTCTACTACAACAGCCTTGTTGACTACCTGCCAATGCTGTTTTGAGAGAGATTTATTATGGAGTTTTTCGGTAGGAGTGCCAAAATATTTTTTGCGAATTTGTTGAATAACTTGAAAGACAGCAATGGCAACCCTCCTCAATTTTTTTGCCCAAGCATACTTGCCCATCCAGCCTTTCAGCCCTACCACAGAGGCATTTATGTATAAAGTTTGTCCTGCTTGAAGGCAGCCAGAAGCTTCATGAATGTGTCCAAAAATGTGTAAGCGAGGCTGGATTAGGTTTTGTACTATATCTAATAAATCGCGGCAGCCTTCGTGTTGGTGGGTATCGGTTTGGTCTAAAATTCCGTAAGGGGGGCAGTGCGTTATAAGAATATCCGTATCTGCTGGAATCAAGGCCCAATGTTGGCGAATCTCGGCACCCCGCTGACGGTTAAAAGCCCAATGATGAAATTGAGGAGAAATAGGCGAACCCCAGATTTTGAGTCCTTCGATTTCGATACCGCTGTCGTTTAAATAAATCGCGTTAGTGAGGAGTTCTTGGGCTTTTTGCAGTTCTTTTTCAAAATAAAAATCGTGATTGCCTGCCACTACAACTTTGTAAGAATGTGGCAAAGTACCTAACCAACGATTAAAATCAATGATTTCTGCTATCTCGCCAATAGCCGTGATGTCGCCTGCGTGAATAAGAATGTCTCCTCTGGGAATAGGAGTGTTTTGATGAAGATGGTGCGTATCAGAAATACAAACGATTTTCATAGGCTTATCGAACCCCCTTGAGTTTCATCTGTGCAAAATAGGGATGCTCGGGATTAACGATAAGTTCTTGTCTTAGTGGATGGATTAGTACATCCATATCCTCCAAAGGTATTGCCCCAATCAGCACTTCGCTATCGCCTGGCAGTATCATGGCATTGCAGATGGTTCTGCGGTTTTTGAATCGTACTTCTACTTGGCTTACTACGTCACATTCGATGCGGTCACCATTGGCCATTTGGCCAATACGTTTCTCCATAATAGGGAATTGCATTTGCGCCTGAATAGATTCATTAATACACAGCATATAGCTTCCAGTATCTACGAGACCCGTTACCTTCATGCGTTTTATCTCATCTTCACCGATGTAAAACTTCCTGAATAAGGCCAAATCTTCGGCATTTATCAGCTCTATTTCTGCATATACTAAGCCCATAGCACTAAATTTAGGAAACCGAAAAATATAAAATGGTAAATATAAAATGTAAAAGTATTGAAAATCAAAAAGTTACGAGTTCAACAAAGGGAAGTTAATTTTTAAGTGTTCCTTAAATTAAAAATGGCAATAAAAATACAAAAAAATGAATAGGGTGGTTACAACTCAAACGTCTCTTCGGCCTCCTCAAAAAACAAGTAATTCAAGAAATCGCAATAAGGTTTAATCAACCGACAACCTTTGATGACTTCGACAGCAAAATTGGGCGAAGTGACTTCGGCATCAGTGTATTTGTGCATAAAAAACAGTTGTTTGCGCTTCAATAATTCGATATCGGGATGATTTTCGGGATAGCCTTTGGGCATCCGTTGGAGACTTTCACCCCATATTTCGGGAAAATACTCCCTAAATTCAGGAGCTTCAATGATGCTTTTCAAAGCTTCTGGGTTGAAGTCTATTTCTTGCCGAAATTTCGCTAACTGCTTAGGGGTCGGATTCCACATACCCGCTCCCAAAAACGATTCTCCCGCTTGGATGTGTAAATAAAAATCTATCCTTCCCGAATGGCGTCCGCCTGGACCAATGGCCGCGCTAAACCACTGTTTGTAGGGAGATTTATCCTTGGAAAAACGAATGTCGCGATTGATACGAAAAATGCAGTCTTTCACTTCGGTATTAGGTAGTGGTTCAAATTCATTCACGCCTTTAAGCAATACGCCTACCAATTTTTCTACTTCTTTTTTGGAGGCGTCGTAGCGTTTACGGTTTTCGGCAAACCACTCGCGGTTATTGTTTTCAGCTAAATCTCTTAGAAACTGAAAGGTAGATTGGGTCAACATCAGATTTCGTATTTTGGCTTAAAAGTAGCAATTTTGTCGCGTTTTATGGGTAAAGTTGAAAATGAACAAACGACAAACTGTAAATTGTAAAGTTTAAACTACCTACTCCAAACTGTAAACTAAGGAAAATGTCTCGAATCTTAACGGGTATCCAAAGCAGCGGCAAACCGCACCTTGGCAATATTTTGGGCGCTATTTTGCCAGCTATTCAAATGTCAGAACAAACTGGGAATGACTCTTTTTTGTTCATTGCTGACCTCCATTCGCTTACCAGTATCAAAGACGGCCAATTGCTCAAAGACAATACCCGCGCCGTAGCAGCGGCATGGTTGGCTTGTGGACTTGATACCGACAAAGTAGTTTTTTATCGTCAGTCGCGGGTAGCGGCTTACCACACCGAACTCACTTGGTATTTGTCGTGTCTTACTCCTTATCCGATGTTGGCCAATGCCCACTCCTTCAAAGATAAATCAGACCGTTTGGCCGATGTCAACGCGGGCTTGTTTGTCTATCCTGTGTTGATGGCCGCAGATATTATTTTGTACGATGCCAACTTCGTACCCGTGGGTAAAGACCAAAAACAACATTTGGAAATGACCCGCGACATGGCCGAGACGTTCAACCGAGTGTATGGCGAAACGTTTGTGATTCCCGAAGGAAAAATAGACGAGCGTTTGATGACCATTCCAGGCATTGACGGTCAAAAAATGAGTAAGTCTTACGGCAACTACATTGATATTTTCCTGCCCGAAAAAGAGTTACAGAAAATTACCAAAAAAATCATCTCTGATTCTACCCCGCTCGAAGCTCCTAAAAACCCAGATACGGACATTACGTTTAAGTTGTTTTCGCTGATTGCTAATGAAACGGATGTCGAAACCATGCGCCAAAACTACCTCAATGGAGGCTATGGCTATGGTCATGCCAAGCAAGCATTGTTTGAAGTATTGAAAACGCGTTTTTCCAAAGAAAGGGAGCTTTTCAATTATTATTACCAAGAAAATCCCGCGGCTTTGGAGCAAAAGCTACAAGAAGGAGAAGAAAAAGCCAGGGCGATAGCCGCGAAAAAAATCATAGAAGTACGGGAGAAACTGGGTCTTTCTTAATGGTTTGTGAGGTTTTGAGTTTACAGTTTTGGGTTATTTTAAAACGGTATTCCTATCGCTGGACTTAGCTTTAATAATCGTAAACCTCAAACTCTCAAACCGTAAACGCAAAAAAATGCTCCATCAAATCCAACAACTTGATACGCAGATTTTCCTCACGCTCAACGGAATTCATACGCCTTGGGCCGATACGCTTATGTATTGGGTAACGCAGCGCAATACGTGGATTCCGCTGTATGCTTTGCTGATTATATGGTTGATATGGAAGTTTAAGAATCAGGCAGCAGGAATGATTGCCAGTTTAGTTCTGACCATTATCGTGGCCGACCAAACGGCTTCAAGCCTTCTAAAGCCTTGGATAGAACGTCTTCGCCCTTGTTACGTGGAATATTTGCAAGGAAAAATACACTTGGTAGTCGAAGGTTGCGGCGGAACTTACGGCTTTGCGTCTTCGCACGCGGCCAATAGTTTTGGATTGGCAATGGCCTTGTGGCTATTGGTGGGTAATCGGTTTAAGTGGATGGGCTATTTTTTCTTTCCGTGGGCTGTTTTGGTATCATATAGCCGTATTTATGTAGGAGTTCACTACCCCTTCGATGTACTGGCGGGGGCTATGATTGGTTGCGGAGCAGCATTTCTGTCAGTAAGCATAACGAAAAAAATATTGTCTTGGCGAAAGACTAAATGAAAGTTCCCGAGCGTATTTAATCCATGAAGTATTCCTAAAATCAACAAAATCCACTCCATCCAACTACAATCGTTATGAAACGAAGCCTACTTTTTTTGACCATTTTGGCCTGTTTTTCTGCGTGTACAGTTAACCGAAGTTCTATGCGAGAAGCCAACTACCAGCTTTGGCTTCACCACGAAGATTTAGAGTTTTCGCCTCAAGTAGTGGGAGAAGCTAAACAGACCAAAGTACTCATGGTAGATTGGCACCGTGTGTTTGGCGGGAAATGGGAATTGGGGCAATTTGGCAATTTACCCAGCGATCCTTTCGCACCCCAACTTAACGGCAATGTGAGTGCCGTCGCAGGTCGTGAGAC
>JBGAUP010000326.1:0-6327 GCA_044228585.1 Runella sp.
AGTTTTCAAACAGTTGTTCAAATTCTTCTTTGCGTTCTGGCTTGGATAACCAAACTGTTTTACAAAAATTCAATAGTTGTTCTTTTGACTCAAATTTTGACAAAATAAACCCCCTCAAAAATAACTCATACTGTTCCCACCCCAATTCCCAGCCGCGATGGCGTAGCACTTGGAAAAAGTCGTAAAAGAGGGCCGTGGGTTTTGGCATGGCGATTAAAATGTTCTATTGGTTTTGTAGTCGTCTAAAGTTTTGAGCAATACTTCAGGGAATAACAATTCGTTGGGTAACCCCTCATTATCAGATAGTTTCAGGCGGGATTTGTCAGTAAAATAGTAGTAATGAATGACGCGTAGCCAATCCAACAACTCACTGGTAGAGGGGAGTTTGTCGGTGGTTTGACTGGCCGCCATTTTCTTTCTTAGTCCCACAAACTGCGTAATAATGCTTTCAATGAGGGCATCGGGGAGGGCTACTTCAAATTGGTTTTCTTGGGCTTTCGCTTTGGACGAAACGATTTTGAATAAGTCGTCGGAATTGGGGAAATCTATGTAATGAAATACACATCGCCGCAAAAAAGCACCTGGCAGGTCTTTTTCGTCGTTGCTCGTGATAATGATGATAGGCGCTTGCTTCGCAATAACCTCCTCGCGCGTTTCGGGGATAAAAAAACGTTTTTGGTCTAACTCCAGCAGCAAATCATTGGGAAAATCCAAATCGGCTTTGTCAACCTCATCAATTAACAGCACGGCTGGGGTTTGGGGGGTAGAGTACAAAAACGCCTTACCCAGTGCACCAAATTTGCGGTATTTTTTAATGTCTTCCCCGTCGGCAGTAGTCTCGGTTCTGCTCCCCATGTTGGCGTCACGAAGCCGCGCCAAGTGGTCAAACTGGTATAGCCCTTCGTTGACTTTGGTGGTAGATTTGACATACCATTCAAAATAATAACGACGGTAATTTTGTCCGTACATTTCGTAAGCCAACGCTTGAGCAAGGCGCGTTTTACCACAGCCCGGTTCGCCACGCAATAGCAATGGTCGTTGCAAAAGTCGGGCGTATTCCACTGCTGCCACCAGTTCTTTGCTGGGGAAATAGGCGGGTATTACTTCTTCTATTTTTTTGTCTTTGCCGCTTTTTTCGGCAACTTTCCCCTCCAATTCGTCTTGATTCGGCAACTTGTACCGCAGTTTGACCGTTTCGTTTAGTTTTTCGCCTTGGTAGGAGAGTTTGGTAGTAGAGAGTATCATGAGAGTTCGAGTGCTTTAGTAACAATGACACTGTGGTCACAATTTAATGATTTACAAATTTCAATCATGGCTACCTTTCGTTGATTTCCTACAATCTTATGTTTATTGGTGGTTAGTTCTTTAAAGCCTTTGTAAATAGCTTCTTTACTAAAGTACCAGCCATTGTATTCGTTTTCCGAAAGGAGACTTACGGGCGATATTTTTTCAATCTGAATGAAGGGATGGGTTGAAGGAGTAGGCACAGGAAGTGAAACTGGTTCATAGTTTAACGCAAAAATCATTAATGAGTAATTCAACGTAAAGTTATCCTTGGTCACCCGCTTTTGGTAAGATTTTATCATTTCATCCCATAATTGGTCAATAATAGTTTGCTGATAGAGGTCGAGTGTTGCATTATTGACATAGTCAAAAACCAACACAAAGTCTTCCTTCTTATCTAAAATAGCGTTGGCACAGGTTTTCATCATGTCGGCATTAGGAACAACTTGTAGCAGTTGCATTAGAGCAAATCCAAAAGTAAAGGAGTTATTAATACTTGGATTTTGCCCAATTTTCAAAACCTCAATCTTAACATTGGAGCTGATTCCCATTCTCTTTTTAATCGTTTTTACCAGTAAGGCTTGCGCACAGTCAGGGCTTCCTTCAATAAGCGTAAAAAACAACTTAGGAATACCCGCTGAGTAAGGTTTTTTCTCATTTTCAAAATCTAAATCCTCTAAATCTTTGCTTAGCTGGTCTGCAGATATTGAGAAGAAGTTAGCTAAATCAGGCAATAGTATTTTTTCAAACTTCTCAAGAAGTGTCGTTAAATGAAGTGCTTTTTGTAAAATATCTCGAATGGTGTTTTCGCCCGTAAACATAGCAGAGGGATTTTGAGGGCTTGGGAGAAGTAAGCTGGGGACAATATTGTACTTATTTAAAAAAGCCACCGCTTGGGTTTGTGATTTGTCAACATTAATAAATAGGTGATTTTTGTTTAATAAATGATTGACAGCACCTTGATAAAGAGCCTCTAAATCGTGCGGGTAGTCTTCATTTAAAAAGTGAACGATGGTGTTGGCAGCATTCCATTCAACTACAAAATCGTCGGAAGTTACGTCTTCGCTAATTTTCCAAATACTACTGATAAGTATTTGTAACTTTGAGTGGTTAGCGTGACGTGCCAGTAGTTCATAATACTCTTTTTGAGCTTTCCCGTACAAACAAAAAACCTTTTTTCGCGGGTCATTTTGGGCATTAGAAAGAAGGTAGTTTTTGGCAGGAATCAAGCACCAATTTTTGACGGCTTCGGGCGCATTTTCTCCATAAATATTCCACGCAAAATCTTGACTTGTATCTTCGTCAGAACCTAAGCCACGGAAAACGTAATTTTGTTGGAGTTCAGCGGGGTTGTTTCTAAAAAAAGTAGTGGTGTCTTCAAATGCCTGCAACAACGTACGTCCGGGCATTCCTGCTAAAGTGCTGTAAAACTGTTTGGCAATTTTGACGGCGTCTTCGTCTCCCACTTTGTCGGTAGTTCCAATTACGATAGGAACACCCGCAGCGTGGAGATCTTGGGCAATACTGTCTGATAAACAGCTATTGAGAAAAACGAAGCGTAATTGCTGATTTTTGAGAAAGGCTACCAAGTTTTCCTTTAACATCAGCTTTGTTTCTCCGTTCTCCTGAAATGAAATTCCCTTTTGAGACGAATGACCCGCGTAGTGTAGAAATTTGATGTTACTCGAAAACAAGGGGTTATTGAATTCTTCGGACAAAGATTTAGCCGTAAAAGTCAACTCTCGAGGGTCAAGGTACTTAGTGGCTTTATCGGCGATAATGCTTCGAATAGCAGCGACTTCGGCTTGGATTTTGGGTAAAAATCCCGCCGAAACGTTGGCTTGACCGATAAGAAGGATGTCGGGCATACTCAGTCGTTGTTAAACCTTATAGGTCTTGGAGACCTATAAGGTTTGGGATGTGTATTTAAACCGCTAACAAGGTATTGATTTTTTCCATAAAACGCCCCGCTACGGTCTGAAAACCGTGTTTATTGGGGTGAATTTCGTCGTACCATTGGTCGTCGTGTACCAGCCCTCGGGCATTGATGTAATGTACGTTGGGAAATTCCGTAGCAACTTGCGCCAATCGGGCATTGAACTCGTTGATAATGTAAGTCAAAACGTTCTTACGATCGGTTTGGCTGTCCATTTTTTTCTCAATCATGTAGCGACCGAGCCATCCTTTATTGGTGCTTTCGAGCGGGATGATGTAGTCGTAACCGTGGCATAGGACGTGAATATCGGGGCGAACAGCGAACAACTCCGTAAACATCTTGCGATAAATCCGCTGCAAGTTGTCAAGTTCTTGAATCAGCGGGGGTTCTAAATAGTCTTGCGGGGGTAAACCCGTAGGATGCGAATTTCCGTTTGGACTGTTTTTTATATGGTTGCGGAACTGCTCGCCCAGTACGTCGTTGCCACCGCCACTGATAAGAAAGAACGCAGGTTCTTTGTCTTCTACGGCTTCGAGCCATTCGCCTTCGGCATCGTAGTTTTGGAGGGTGTCGCCCGCCGCCGCTACGCAGAAAATCGGGTACGTTTTTGAAAGGTGGTCAATGGTATCCACCACTAACGGGTGCTGAAACCACGAATCACCTTCGGAGACGATTTTGGGCGCATTGGGGAAACGCAAACGCATGATGCGGTACTTGCTGTTGCGAATGAGGCGGGCGGTTTTGTTGGCGACATTGAGCAAACCGTCGCGGATGAAGCCTTTCTCGTCCAAATGTGCATCGCTTTGGCGAAGTTGGACGTCGGATTTGAGTTTGTATTCAGGCTGCAAATCAGGCTTGGTTTTGACCTCAAAATAATTGCCCAAGGCATATTCGGCCAAATTTTCGTCTTGGAGCATGGCTTCTAATTCGCTCTCACGGACGGTGTTGTATTCGGGATTGATAAAGTTCAGTTGCAACTGCTGGGTTGTCCAAGCCGCAGCGGCACTTTTGTCGGTTTCTTCCTCGCCCAGTCCCAAACTCCGCATGGTGGCTTTCTTTTTGAGCGTGAAGGGAGTGGGCAGGCTTTCCAAATTAAGTTCTTCGACGTTGGACAGGTCGGTGGTACTGACGATAAATTGCAGATATTCCACGTTTTTGGGCCAATTGTACAACCGAACGTGGCTTTCCAAAAACATCGGAATCGTCGTATTGCCTTTGTACGAAAGTTGGGTAGAAGCGCCTGGGTCTAAGGGGGTGACTGTGGGTTCAAGCAGCTCTAACGACGACCCAAAACGCGTATCCAGATACACGCAGCAGAAATACAGTTTTAGGCTGGTTGTATTGGTAATTTTTACGCCAATTCCCCCTTTCCATTGGTTATTGATTAGTTCGTAATGGAGTTCAACCGCCTTATTTTGAACCGAAATCGGTTGCCCGTGTGCGTCGGTTACTTCAATTTTAAGCGGATTGGTCAACGAGGCATCATTGCGTAGGTTTTTCAGAAAATGCCAGTTAGACAAATGCTTAAAGTCTTTGACCAACTGAAAGGCAAAGTCTTCAGAATCGAGTACGATAGGCTCTACTAATGGGCGAAAGGGGTCGTTGGGGCGAGTGAGTGAAGTATAGCCGTTGCGCAACGAGAGCGTATAATCGGCCTTGGCTTCGTCGGCTTCGAGTTTGACCTGTTGAGGGATTTCAGTAAGCAGCTTTTCGGTAAGCAACAGACTGTCAGTCAAAATGTTGTCCACATTGTTCAAGTAGATTTTGAGTTGTTGGCTCATCAGCCCCTCCACGTAGCCTTGATAGACTTTAGTAGAATCAAGTTTGGCTTTGGTAGCAGAGTCGAAAGCCAAAACGGTAGTATCGGCTCCAATAGATTGTACGCTGGCTTGGTAGGTTTTGCTACCGTCTTTGACCACAATACTTTTGGTGCTTTGACCGATGCCGTGAATCGCGCCGCGTTGTAAGACCCAGTTGCCGCCACCATCGCGCAAGATGTCGGCATACGTGCTGTTTTCGCCGCTGCTGGGTTTGTTGAACACATTGGTCGCCGACAGTTTTTTATGGTAGGTCGCAGGAATGTACATAATGGGGGTTTGCTCAAAGGCGTTGTTGAGCATTTGTTTGACACGCCCGTGCAAAGCCCCGTACGAAAGCTGCCCCCCCGATGCTTGTAGCGATTTGAGCAAGTATTTAGTAAAAATACCTTCACCACTTACTTCCACCGCCGACTCGTCTGATTCGCAGGCCGATAGGCTCACATGCGAAACCGACGGAAGTACTTTATCAATATGTTTCCCTTGAAAATCCGCAGGCTGAAGGCTCTTACTAAATATAAAATTGGTCCACTCGCGTTGCGGAAAAACGTACGGAATCCGTCGTTCGATAACATCTTTGTAAGTTACTTTTAAAATGGCTTCGTTACGGGTATTGTCGCCCGAATGGCAGCAGTCCGAGATGACCACCACGTGCGGTTTGTTTTTGGAAGCTTGCTGAATCAAATAACGTAACTCTTTGTCGGCCAGCAGGTAGTCGTTTGCGTGGTTTTTGTCGTAGTAGCACACCAAACATTCTAATTTTCCATCTTGCTCGGCAGTCCATACGCTGGTGTCGGCCTTCTCTTGGGTTCCGTGGCCTGAGTAGTAAAACACCACTACATCGTCTTTTTTGGCTTTTTTCAAGGCCAGAAAAGCCTTCACTATCTCGGCTTTGGTGGCTTGTTTGTCGGTGAGTAATGTGATATTTTTTTCGTTGAAAGCCGTTTCATTTTCCAGATAACGTTTGACTTTTGTTGCGTCATTGACGCAGCCACGCAGTTTGGGAAAGATGACTCGCTTGTTCAACACCACTTGATCTTCATAGGCGTTGATACCCACAATCAGCGCGTAGAGGTTGGGCTTTTTGGTAGTTTGGTGTTCTTCTTCGTCGTTAAAATTAGATTCAAAATCTTCGGGGGGAGCTACTTCTACGCCTTTGGGAGCATCCAACTGACTTTCGAGTGCGGCTTCGTTCAGAATAAGCTCGCTGCCTTCTTCCAACAACAGTGCGTCGCGTTGTGCAAAAGCGGGAGTATAACTGGCTGCCTGTACGCCTGCAACGACCTGCTG
>JBGAUP010000327.1:0-5995 GCA_044228585.1 Runella sp.
TTTTAATAGTTGCGGTCAATTGGCGTTTTTTAGTCTTACTCTTAAAGCACCAATTGTTATCACTATGAGCAAGCATCATTTTCATACATTATTAAGTCGCTACCGAAAGGGCGACTGTACGGACACTGAGAAGCGATTAGTGGAACAATGGCTTACACTTATTGATGGCGAGAAACCAAACTGGAGTAAAGAGGAAAACCAGCAAACAGAAGACCGTATTTGGCAGGCTATTCAGCAAAAACAGCAACCTAAAGTACGCAACTTAAATGCTTTCATAAAATGGCAGTGGGTAGCCGCAGCGACGCTTGTTATCGGAATGGTATGGGGTGGTTATCAATGGATGAAAAGTGATTTTCTTGAAAAAGGAAATGGCCTCCTCGTAAAACAATTTTCCAATGGATTATTGAAGCAAATCAATAATACTTCACAATCTATCACTCTTCGATTGGCGGACGGTACTGAAATCAATCTTTCTCCCAAAAGTAGTGTAGAGTACCCCGCGCAATTTGAGGGAAATAAAAGAGAGGTTTTTTTAGAAGGAAAAGCTTTTTTTAAAGTAGCTCGCAATACCCAAAAACCATTTTTGGTCTATACAGGAGAAGTAGTAACGAGGGTACTTGGAACAAGCTTCTGGATAAACACGGATGGGGAAAATAAAGTGATAGAAGTATCGGTTGTTTCAGGAAAAGTGTCTGTTTTTCAGCGAGATGCGCGAAATGACTATGTGTCGGAAAAAGTAAAAAGTGGCGTGATTTTGACACCTAATCAAAGAGTTAAGTATATGGAAGGAAGTCAAGTGTTCGAAACGAGTTTGGTAGAAAACCCTGTATTGGTGAGTAAAGAAGAAGAAATAGAGGCAGCGAAGCCTGTTGCTTTTGTGTATGATGATGTTGCCTTTAGTGAAGTTGTGAGTCAGTTGGAACAGGCTTATGGCATCGAAATTATTTTGGAAAACGAAGATCTCAAAAAATGCCTTTTTACTGCTGATATTACCAAACAACCCCTTTTTACTAAATTGGATTTGCTATGTGCTTCTCTCAATGCAAGCTATGAAGTACGAGGTACAAAGATATTAGTAAGTGGAAAAGGCTGCGCTGAAGATTGAACATTCGATATTGGATTTTTACTTATATACGTCCACTTTAAACGCAGATTTTTTATGTCCTAATTCTATCTCTTCTATCAAAAAAAAGTCGAAAGTGGTCTCAACACTTCCGACCCTAAGTTTTCCCGATTCTAAAACTTGCCAAGTTTACACCTGCAAAGGTGTGCGAGTCGGTATTTTGTCAAATGTTTAACTGACTATTTAACAAAACAATCAAAAGTAATGAAAAAACGATTAATTGAATCGCCTCAATTTGAAAAAATTATGAGGATTACCCTACTTCAGACCCTATTGATGTGTATAGGAATCACCTTTGGGCACGCTCATTTTGGACATACACAAGAATTGTTAGATCGTACTATTACGGTGAAGGCCGAGAACGAAGAACTCAAAAAGGTACTAATTAAAATTGAAAATCTGACGAACATCAAGTTTGTGTATAGTTCCAATGTTATCAAAGCAAGCCGCCGAGTAAGTGTTAGTGCTACTGAACAAAAATTGTCAGAAGTACTGGCACAGGTACTAACTCCGATGAATATTTCGTATCGCCTAATTGGTGGACAAATTTTGCTCAACACGGAGAAAGCAGATATACCTACACCTACTACTTTTAAAAATGAGGAGGCTTTGAATGCACCACTTGAGCAAAACTTAACAGGCACGGTCGTAGATGAAAATAATGACCCCTTGCCTGGGGTGAGCATTGTTATAAAAGGTACGACTCAAGGTACGACCACAGATGAATTTGGAAAATACAAAATCACTGTCCCAAACGCTAAATCAGTATTGGTTTTTACTTTTATTGGCTATCTCACTAAAGAGGAAGTGGTTGGTAATAAGGCCGTTATCAATGTGTCATTGGTCCCAAACGAAAAATCGCTTGATGAGGTAGTGGTAGTTGGGTATAGTACCACCACCCGAAAAAATATTTTGGGTTCGGTGGGTTCTATCAAAGAAAAAGAACTCGTTCAGACGACCCCTGTCAATACTTTTGATGCCATTCAAGGCCGATTGGCGGGTGTTCAAATCAACTCACTCGGTGGGCCAGGAGAAGGAAGTTCTATCAAAATTAGGGGGGTATCTACTTTTGAAGGGGGAGCCAATCCACTTTTTATCGTGGACGGGCAGCAATTGGAAGACATCAACAACCTCAATCCTAATGATATTGCATCCCTGGAAGTGCTCAAAGATGGAGCTTCGGCAGCCATTTATGGTTCGAAATCGGCCAATGGGGTTATTATTATCACTACCAAAACTGGTAAAACAGATGACCTAAAACTCAACGTTGATTATAGCCATATCATCAATACCTTGGCCAGTAATTTGCCTTTGGCCAATACTAAGCAACGGTTCATTTATGAAAATGTAAGGAGTGGGAGAGACCCCAATGCTCCCCTCAACGTGGACACTTTAAACCAAATTTATGGATATTCGCCTGATGTACAGTCGTATTTATATCGCCCCTCAAGTCGTAATCAAGTGAATGTAGGCCTTTCGGGCGGCAAAAAGGGAATGAGTTTTTATTGGAACAACAGTGTGTTGGATGAAAAAGGGACTATCATCAATACCTCCTATCAACGTTTTAGTACCCGCTTAAAAGTAGATGCTGATGTAAGAAAACGTATTTCGGTAGGTACTACACTCAATCTGAGCTACGAAATGCAAAAGGGACTTAATGAAGGTACTGTATTTGAGCACCTCATTGCTCGGATTCCTTATTGGCCACTTTTTGAGCCTGACGGCAGCTATTCTCCCGAGATTGCAGGCCGTCAAAACCCACTTGCCGAAGCAGAGAAAACCCGCAGAGATAACGCCAACTATAGACTGCAATCGTTGAGCTTTGTACAGTTTAATCTTATGCCAGGTTTGACTTTTAAATCCACTTTGGGCGTAAATTTTAGACTACAAAAGTTGAATAACTTCGACCCAACCATCGTCCAAACCATAGGAAGGCCAGCAACGGGTTCGGAGGGAATCAATATCAGTTATGACTATCAACAAGAAAATTATTTTACCTATCGAAAGAAAAAAGGAGTACACAATTTTACAGCAATTTTAGGAAATCAAATCCAAAAGTGGAATTTGGAAACTACTGATTTAAAGGCAATAGCCTTTAGCTCTGATAATATTGAAACTTTCAACAACGTAGCAACCTTCGACCTTGCAGGAACCAATACGGGACGCTCTGGTCACTCGCTGGTTGGTTTTTTTACTTCTGCTTCTTACGACTTTAAAGGCAAGTATTTAATAAATGGAACCCTCCGCAGAGATGGTTCCTCCAGATTTGGGGTGGATAAGCGTTACGGCTATTTTCCATCGGGTTCTTTAGGGTGGAGAATTAGTAGCGAAAATTTCATGAAAGGTTTAAAATCAGTGGTAGATAATTTATTGATTAAAGCCAGTTATGGCACCAATGGAAATGAGCGCATCGGCGATTATAACTCCCTATTACTGTATTCGCCAGGGGCTTATTATAATGGTATCAATGCCATCACCATCACGCAACTTTCCAATCCAAACCTTGGATGGGAAAGTACAAAGTCTTCCAATATTGGTTTTAATGGCTCTTTTCTCAAAGGTCGTTTTAATCTTGAGGTTGATTTTTGGAGAAAAGTTACTAAAGATTTGCTATACAATGTTCCAGTGCCAAAAGAAACTGGATTTCGAACGGTCAGACAGAATATTGGTTCGATTCAGAACGAAGGCGTGGACATAAGTTTAGGAGGGGTGGTATATAGCAACAAAAATTTTGAATGGTCGTCGAACTTCAATGTTACATTGCTTCGCAACAAAGTATTGGAATTGGCACAGGGAACGCGTTTTGAAAGTGGGTCTTTTTTGATTGAAGAAGGCCAACCATTGGGTAATATATACGGGTACAAAAACCTTGGTGTTTTTCCTTATAATGAGTCAAATGCTTTTACAGACGACGGCAAACAACTTACTCCGGTGTTTGATGATGGAGGAAAATTTTCCAAATATACCCTCAATGGAGCCGACTACACAGGCAAAGTTAATCAGTTGAAAGTCGGTTCAACAGTATTGCGCGGGGGAGATATTTATTGGGCTGACTTAAACAATGACTTCTTAATAGATGGTCAAAACGACCGCACTGTGATAGGAAATGGCTCTGCAAAATATTTTGGTGGTTTCAATAATGATTTCAGATACAAGGGTATTTCACTTTCTATTTTGGTGGACTACAACTTTGGAAACAATATTTATAGACAGTACGACTGGCTAAGAAACGACCTTAACTCTGCCAACGAAACGCCATCGCCCGACCGCATTGACCAATCGTGGCGCAAGCAGGGCGATATTGCTCCTTTTGCAACCTTAGATAGGGCCAGAACCAACAATGCTTTGGGGCCTAACTCTCAATACATTAGCAAAGGCGACTATATCAGATGGAGAAGTATGCGGTTCAATTATAATCTGCCCCAATCGTTTTACAAAAAAATGAAATGGGTGTCAAATATTTCCTTCAATTTCTCTGTCAATAACCTCTTTACATTGACCAATTACCCTGGTTACAACCCTGACCTTGGCTCATCAAACCCACTTCAAACAGGTTTTGACACGTTAAGGTACCCCAATAGAAGAGATTTTGTCATGGGCTTGAAATTTCAATTGTAATGGCCAATAAACATCAAAAAGTTACTTCAATGAAAAAAATATATAGAATCAATATCGTACTCTTAATCATCCTAAGTGTTGCATCAAGTTGCAGCGATTTTTTGGATGAACAACCTTATTCTCAATTATCCGACAGTCAGTTTTGGAAAACTAATGCTGATGCCAATGCGGCTGTTGCGGGTATTTACGATGGTATTCAAAAGCACTACAGAGAAAGGATTTTTCTTCAAGGCGAAATGCGGTCTGATATCTATACCCCAAGTGGGTCGGCAGGTGCCAGCGCTTTGGAATTGATGCGTAATTCGCTGACAGCCGCCAATTCGGTTTCAGATTGGACACTGCTTTATCAAGCCATAGGAAGGGCTAATCTCTGTATTGAAAAAATACCTACTGTGCCAGGATATGATCCTAATTTGTTGGGTGAGGCCAGAATGCTACGCGCTTTTCTTTATTTCGATGCGGTTAGAATTTGGGGAGATGTGCCATTATTTACCCAAGCTATTGTCAGTCCAAGCCAAGAATTAAAACTTCCAAGAACAAATGCCAATAAAATCTTAAACGAAGTCGTAATTCCTGATATGCTTGAGGGCGAAAAACTTATCTCTACCGCGAAAAACGATTTTCGATTTGCCAAACCCAGTGTTTTCGCTTTTCAGGCCATGGTTTATATGCACCTGCGCCAATATGCCAATGCCAAAGCAGCCATCAATAAACTGATTGCACTCAAATCTCACGGGTTTGTGACAACGCGCGATGCTTGGCAAAAATTATTTTTGAACGATGTGGCCCTTGGTGGGAAATTTCAAACAGGGGCAGAGTTGATTTTGTCAATTCAATACAGCCTCACTGAAGACGCTGACCGTTCGGGGGTTTATAATGTCTTTTTTGCAGGGCTGCCAGCTTATGTAATATCCTCTACATTAACCAACAAGTGGTTGGCAACATACCCCACAGATTCAACACTTTTCAAAGCAAAGTACCCAGGTTTCATTCCCAAAGCTACCAATGCCAATGGTACGCGTCTGTGGGGGGATTGGCGATATTTGGATAGCCGTGAGCTCAATGCCTCTTTGGTACGTGTAGCCAAATACAACAAAATCAACTACAACCAATCTTTTGACGATACCAATATCCATTTGTTTAGGTATGCCGACATGATTTTGTATTTGGCTGAAGCGGAAAACAAATTGGGGAATAGAACAGCCGCCATCGCTGCCCTCAATCAAGTAAGAGAGGCGCGTCAGCTGCCACTTT
>JBGAUP010000011.1:0-41584 GCA_044228585.1 Runella sp.
GAGGTGGTTTTTGCTTGGTTAGATACTTATAAAAGAATCCTTGTACGCTTTGAACAGTTAGCTAAAAACTTTAAAGCATGGCTATTAATGGCTTCGGCAATGATTAATTTTAGACATACTTTCAACTAAACAACTTCATAGACAAAAGTATGATAGAACCACCCTTCAAACAAGCGGGCATTCCGCAAGCACTGATAATCATTTTTATCAATATGCTGCCCATGATGGCAATTATTACACTGGTGCCGATTGTGCCAGCCATCATTGGGCATTTTAAAGACGTGCCTAATATTCAGACACTTGCCCCCATGGTGTTGGCTGCCCCAGGGCTTTGCGTGGCGTTGCTTTCGCCTTACGCAGGGTATTTGTCCGATAAAATCGGTCGCCGAAAACTGATTTTGATTTTCATATTGCTTTACGGCATCGGTGGTGTTTTACCATTTTTTATTCAGAGCTTTCCTTTGCTTTTAGGTAGCAGGTTGGTGTTAGGCATTGGCGAAGCCTTTGTTTTGACCATCGGTAGTGCTTTGTGGGGGGATTATTTTGAGGAAGAAGCCCGCAAAAAATGGATAGTGGTGCAGAGCATTACGGGTACCTTTTTGGCGGCTTTATTGCTCTCGTTGAGTGGGAATCTGGCTACTAATGGTTGGAATTACCCTTTCTTGGTGTATGGCATTGCATTTGTAATTTTCATTTCAGCGTTGGTTTTTATTTACGAACCAGCTACTACTCAAAAAGGTCAAAGTCTTGAAAATCAATCTAAAACCAAGCTTTCCACTACTTTGGTGGCTACTTTGATGGGTACAACCTTTGTAGCCGCTATCGTTTATTTTATTTACACCCTCCATTTTTCGTTGGTGTTAGACACGATTGGCGTAAAAGACCAAGCCAAAATCGGTAATTATTCGGCCATTGTGAGCATGGGGGCACCTGTGGGGGCGTTGTTCTACCGACTTTTTTCTAAGAAAAGTATTAACCATCAATTAACCATTATGGGGCTATTGTTTGGTATGGGCTACATTGGCACAGCCACCATCACCACCGAAACTCCGATTCTGGTAGCGGCTTTTATTGCCCAAATGGCCGTAGGGATGACCTTCCCTGTGCTGATGCCGTGGAGTTTGAGCAAATTACCAGCCGAGCACCGTGGTCGTGGCATGGGTTTCTGGACTACCTCATTTTTCTTGGGGCAATTTGTATCGCCTTTGGTACTTTCGGCAGTCAGAGGTATCGGAGGCGGATTGCTGAACGGCTACCTTATCATAGGGGTTATCTGTATGCTTGTGGCAGGAATCTATTTTTTCAAAACAAATAAAAAGTCTCCCCTATTGGGGGAGATTTAGAGGGAGCTATGAACAGACGACAAGTATTACAAAACATCGGGGTTTTGATGGGACTGAGTCCTTTCACAGCCTTGGCGGTAGAAACCTTTCAAACACGAAGTTTGGAAAGTTTTACGGCCCAACTCTTTACGCTCAATGAGCAAAGTTTGATTGCCGAAATCGCCGAAATGATTATTCCTACCACCACAACAGCGGGGGCAAAGGAAACGGGCGTACCTGTCTTTATCGAAATGATGATACAAGAATGTTACCGTAAACCCGAGCAAGAAATGTTTAGAAAAGGACTGGAAAAGTTGGAAACCAGAGCCAAGGCATTGGGTGGAAGCTTTGTTTCGCTAAAAAACGAAGATAAAACCAAATTGCTGGATGAGATAGAGGCCGAAGCCATGAAAAACCCTCGTGCCCCATCTTTCTGGATATTGATAAAAGAATTGACCATGATTGGCTATTACACCTCTGAGGTAGGCATGACCCAATCAATGGAATATGTGCCTGTACCAACGAGAGTAGAAAATATTAAAATCGGGGAAAGCCAAAAGGCTTATTCTGAATACGTTTCAAGATTTTGATGTGGTGATTGGTTACTGGGAATTTGTTATCGGTCTTAGTCGGCTAATTTCCCAATAACCAGTAGCCAATCCACCAATAACTAATAACTTTAAAATGAATACATTTGATGCCATCGTGGTAGGCTCAGGCATATCGGGCGGTTGGGCTGCCAAAGAACTGACCGAAAAGGGCTTAAAAGTACTGATGCTCGACCGTGGGCGAGATATTTCGCACGTTACGGGCTACCAAACCGCCATGACCGACCCTTGGAATTTAAAACACCGAGGCAAGGTAGAGACAGAAGCGCAACAAGAATATGCTTCGCTCATGCGGGCGGGCTATGCCCAAGAAGCCCAACGACACCTTTTTGAGAGCGATAAAGAGCATCCATATATCGAGAAAAAAGGCTTTGATTGGGTCAAAGGCTATCATGCAGGCGGAAAATCGTTGATGTGGGGGCGACACAGCTACCGTTGGAACAAAGACGATTTTGAGGCAAATGGCCGTGAAGGCATTGGCGTTGATTGGCCTATTCGCTACGAAGATTTAGCACCGTGGTATTCGTATGTCGAAAAATTTGTGGGTATTTCGGGGATGAAAGAGGGTTTGGATGTACTGCCTGATAGTGAGTTTTTGAAGCCTTTTCCGTTATTTGCCCCCGAGCAGCACCTCCGAAACGTAGCCAAAGAAAAATTTGGACGTACTATCACTATTGGTCGCACGGCTAACCTCACCGAAGCTAAAAAAATACATACCGATTTGGGACGTGCTGCTTGCCAAGGGCGTAATTTGTGCATTCGTGGCTGTCCGTTTGGGGCATATTTTAGTACGCAATCAGCTACGTTGCCTGCGGCTTTGAAAACCAAACGGCTGACTTTTGTGACTAATTCGATTGTAACAGAACTCATTTACGACGAGCAGAAACAAAAGGCAAAAGGGGTTCGAGTAATAGATACCGTTACGCAAAAAGTGACTGAATATTACGCCAAAATCATCTTCCTAAATGCGGGTACGATTCCGACCGCTTCTATTTTATTGCGCTCAATATCAAGCCGTTTTCCAAATGGTTTTGGTAATGATTCAGACCAAATAGGCCGTAATATCATGGATCACAACGGTGGAGCGTTGGTTACGGGCATCATTGATGGCTTTGAAGACGATTATTACTATGGTCGCCGTCCAACCCAGCTGTATGTGCCTCGTTTTCGCAATTGGGGCAATGACAAACAGCCATATCTAAGAGGCTTTGGCTATCAAGGAGCCGCCAGTCGAATGGGCTGGACACGGGGCATTAGGGAAAAGGGATACGGAGCAGATTTTAAAGAAGCCATGACGAAACCTGGCCCGTGGAACATCTTTTTTGTGGGAATTGGCGAAACTTTACCCAATCCTGAAAACCGCATGACCCTCAGCACCGACAAAAAAGACCAATGGGGACTGCCTTTGGTAGAACTCTCAGTAGAATATGGCGAAAACGAGCGAATTATGCGAAAACCCATGGGCGACGACATGGCTGAAATGCTCAATGCCGCTGGATTTAAGGGCGTAATGACGATTCCGATTACCACCAATCCTGGCTATGGCATCCACGAAATGGGTTCGGCACGCATGGGAAAAGACCCCAAAACCTCGGTTTTGAATAAATTTAACCAAATGCACGCCTGCAAAAATGTGTTTATTACGGATGGCTCTGCCATGACTTCTTCTTCGTGTGTAAATCCTTCGCTGACCTACATGGCTTTAACGGCTCGGGCTGCTAACTTTGCAGTAGCACAATTAAAGAAGGGTAGTTTATGAAAAACAAAGAAATAGAAATTCCCACTTTTGACCCCTTTGCCCTGATAAACAAACTTTCGGGGCAAGGGGACGGTGGAGTATCGTTTCGTTCGTATATTCAGTCTATCTCCAAAATTTTTCACATCAATCGGGTCGAAGATTATGTACGTTTGATTCCTACCCCAACCAAGACCGACCTCAGCCCGTTTCGCTTAACGGTCTATAACTTTATTTTTTTGACCAAAGGCAAAAGTACCCGCACCAAAGGACTAAACCGATATGAGTTTGGCGAAAATACCTTTTTCTTTTTGCCTGCCTATGAAATCACAACGCACGAATCCATTGGTGGCGATTACGAAGGTTTCTATTGCGATTTTAACTTTGAAGTGTTATTTCAGAATACATCTCACAAAGAATTATTTCAGGAATTTCCCTTTCTTGAATTTAATAACTATCCGCTGGTGGTCATCAATGAAAAGGCGAAACGAAGGGTAGTTAGTCTTTTAGAAAGGCTCTTGGAGGAATACCAAGAAGATAAAAACTGCCGAATTGAAATTTTAAGAACCTATCTTTTGGCACTATTTACTGAGCTAACGCCTTTTGTGGAAGCCTCAAAACCCACTGCCGCTGATGCGGCCTCGCTTATCACAGAGCAGTACAAAAAGGCGTTGTCGAAACAAGTGTATAACAAGCAAAAAATCACCGATTACGCCGAGATGCTTTCAGTATCCCCCAATCACCTCAATAAATGCGTTAAGAAAACGTTGGGGAAATCGGCCCACGATTTGCTCAACGAAATGCTTTTGTTAGAAGCAAAAGTCCTTCTCAAACAAACCAACTTGACTGTCACGGAAATTGCGTACAAAATTGGTAAAAACGAGATTAGTGATTTTGCCCGATTTTTTAAAGCGCAAACAGGCATGAAACCCAGCGAATATCGAATGATGAAGTAATAGGTAGCATTTTTGAGAAATGGATTGAAATTGAACACTATTCGCATCTTTTTGAATAACACCCCTTTTATCTTCTCCTTACTTTTGTCTTATTTTTTAATAAAATAGTGTAGTTGTAGCCCAAGGTCTGACGATAGTCTGACCCGCGTTCTTTACACTCCTTAAAGAGTTCAATTTAAGGATGGCACGAGAGCAAGTTATCAAATCTGTTTATTTAAAATAATCCAATGTTAACCCCAATAAGAAGAGTAGTAACAGGGCATACTTCGGAAGGGAATGCCATTTTTTCTTCAGATGAATCATTTGAAACGGTTGTGATTCCAACGGGTGATGCCGCAATGGCTACTATTTGGACGACCGCCACTGTACCCGCCGACTGTAATGACGAAACCGACGGACGACTCCGAGATGCAGGCACAACTCTCAAGGGTGGTTCGGTCATTAGAGTAGTGGATATGCTCCCCAATGCGTCATCTCCCATGCACCGAACGAGTAGTATTGACTACGGCATTGTGATGAGCGGCAAAATTGAGTTGGAGCTTGACAACCAAGTTTTTAAGACCATCGAAGCGGGAGGAATCATCGTACAACGAGGAACGATTCATCAATGGCGGAATCCCAGCAGTACTGAAATCTGCCGCATCGTCTTTGTTTTGACTGAAGCCAAACCCTACGAAGTAAATGGGGTGGCGTTGGAGGAGTGTATGATACATTAATAGTCCCTAAACCCATTGGGGAGTAAAAATTATATTGATGGAAAAAACTTCAAAATACTCAGTAATAGGGGGTGGGGGGCTGTTTGACTTAACAGGCAAAACCGCCCTCGTCACTGGCTCGACATCGGGTATGGGTAAAGCCATTGCCGAGGCGATGGGGCAGCATGGAGCAAATGTGGTAGTTTCGAGCAATGAACCCACTGGTGTACAAGCAACTGTTCAAAATTTTCAGACATTGGGTATTGATGCGTTAGGAGTCATTTGCGATATGTCTCGCAAAGAAGATATTGATAGGATCGTTCAAGAAATAACTCAGACTTTTGGGAAGATTAATATTTTGGTCAATTGTGTAGGGGTGGCCGTAACGGGTGGGCTTCAAGATATTAGCAGTGAAAGTTTCGAGAAAACAATGGGCTTAAATTTACAATCAGCTATTTATCTCACCCAATTGGTAATCCCCCAAATGCAAGCTCAAAAAGACGGGGCTATTATTTATCTGGCAAGCATTGCGGGAGTGCGGGGCAACCGACACTTGGGGCTTTATGGGGTTTCAAAAGCGGGTTTAATAGAATTGGCTCGAAACTTGGCCGTAGAATTTGGTCCCGACAACATCCGTGTCAACACCATTTCGCCAGGGATGATTAATACACCGTTTTCGGAATCGTTGATGAAAAACGAGGAGTTTATGAAAAAACGTTTGATTCAGACCCCGCTTCGCAAAGTGGGCGAAGTAGAAGAAATAGCAGGCGTAGCCGTGATGCTTGCTTCTAAAGCAGGTGGATTTATTACGGGCCAAAATATCATTGTGGATGGCGGAACAACAATTAGCGACGGGAATTAGGGTTTAAAAACCTCGTTCAAGTCAATGGTTAAATTGGGAAAAATGACGCTATTGAAAGCATCATCGTTGACATAAATACTGGCAGGGCTATATACTCCATCGCCCGTCAAGTGAAACTGAAAAGCATTTTCGTGTTCTGGGTCAATAATCCAGTATTCTTGGATGCCATTTTCTTCGTAAAGCAATTTTTTGGTTCTCATTTCTTTGGAAGAATTGCCTGGCGATAGAATTTCAACCACCAAATCAGGAGCACCCAGACAGCCTTTGTCATCCAGTTTGTCGAGGTCACAAATGATACAAATATCTGGTTGAACAACTGTATAAACATCCTTAGTTGCTTTGGCTGACTTACGCTTGTCATACAACCGAACATCAAATGGGGCGGCATAAAATTCACAAGGGTGGTTTTTAAAATGAAGATAAAATAACCCATTAAGTTCGCGTGAAATCGCCTGATGTTTACGGCTTGGGGCCGACATCGGAAAAACTTTACCCTTGATGAGCTCAACGGTTTGCTCAAACTGCCAAGTCAAATAATCGGCATAAGAATACACGCCGTTGACCAAATCAAGTTGAGAAAGACTATCAATCGTTGCCATAAACTTATTTTTTACAAATATAATGCTAAGATTTCAAAACAAAGTAGCCCTTGTAACTGGGGCAGCCTCAGGCATCGGACGGGCAACGGCTATTTCGTTTGCCAACGAAGGAGCAAAAGTAGTATTGGCTGATTTGAATGAAGAACAGGGAAATAGTGTGTTGTCAGAAATCATCGCTAATGGGAGTGAAGCCATTTTTGTTAAATGTAATATCGGTGAAAGAGCCGATGTGCTAAATCTTATCGAAACGGCTGTAATTACCTTTGGACGAATAGATTGCGCGGTCAACTGTGCGGGGGTTGCGGGTAAAGTCTCCAGGCCTGTGCATGAGTACCCCGAAGAAGATTGGCTCATGCAAATTCAGGTCAATCTGATTGGAACTTGGTATTGTGTCAAATTTCAATTAGAACAAATGATGAAACAGGGTGGTGGCAATATCGTTTGTGTTTCGTCGGCAGCGGGCTTGGTGGGGCAGCCCGAAAACTCCCCTTATGCGGCCTCTAAACACGGCGTAAATGGTTTGGTGAAATCGGCGGCCATCGAATACGCCACCAAAAACATTAGAGTGAATGCTATCTGTCCTACCGCTATCGAAACCCCGATGATTATGCACGGGCGCAGAAAATTGGCCGAAAACCCAGAAGCCTTACAGCAGGCCATTAACTTTCAACGCATGAAACGCATGGGACACCCCCAAGAAGTAGCCGATGTAGCCCTTTGGTTATGTTCTGACCAAGCTTCGTTTATTACGGGGCACTGCATGACCGTGGACGGCGGCGCGTTTGCGTAATCTGATTATTCTTCCAAAGTTCAATTTTTAAAGCAATCATTCTTTCCATTTTTTTGTACTTTTAATGTGCTTAAACGTAGAAAAAATTGGAAAGTAACTTTATTGGGTTGTTTTTAGAAACCCACAACGAGCTATATGCGTATTGTGAAACACTGATTTTGTCCGAGGTATATTGGGTATATGTGTGCGATGAAAAACCTGTTTCGGTTGTCAAAGAAAATTTTCGGAACCAAAGCATTGACTTAGACAATGGATTGCTGCTGTCTTCGGCAGAGTTAAAACTCCGCGAACAGGTGATTCGGACGCGGCCTGTGGTGGAGGCATTGGAAGAAAAACTGAAAAATATTCCTTCTTCTCTCAATACCGTACTTTTTCTTGAAATGTCTTGGGCCATTCGTACCCCTTCGGGGTCGGTGTATTTACGTGATATTTTGGTTGATTTACAGCAATTGACCAAGCAATATCCTCTGACGATTTATTGCCTTTACAATCGGGAGTTGTTGCTCGACGAGCAGCTTTTACTCGGACTCTACGCGCATCCTTATTTGTACGCACATTCTCAATTACAGCCCAATCCTTATTGTTTGCCTGCCAATGTACTCCGAAAAGTAACGCCTAAACTTCAGTTTGAGGCGTGGTATGGGCGTATTTTCCCAGATTCAAACCTGCCTTCAGTATCTCCTAAAGCGATGTCGGAAGAAATTGATTTTGAAAAAGAAGCATATCCCGTACAAAATACCATTTCGACTTTTAGAGCTCAAACCGATGAAGGACGCTGGAAAGTGAGGTGCTTGGGTGAACTAAAGGTGTATCGGGAAAACGGTGACTTAATAGACTGGACTTCAAAAGGAGGTGCTACCAAAAAACTCAAGTCCATCTTTGCGTATTTGTTGCTCAAAGGAGAAAAGGGCGCAACGTTGGAAGAACTCGCCGACTTGCTCTGGAAAGACGAAGCCGACACCCAACAAACCCTCAATCGCCTTTACCACTGCATTCGTTATTTGAGAGTGGCATTGAGCGGACAAGAATCCTCGCAAAAAGAATCACCTTTTATTGTGTATCAAAATGGTCATTACTATTTGGCTTTGCCTTTCGATAGTTGGATAGATTTGCCCATGTTTGAGGAACTTTGTTTTAAAGGAAACCAAGACCTTAGGGAAAATAAGCTGGAGCAAGTCGTGATTTGTTACGAATCAGCTGAACGGCTCTATCGGGGCGATTTGTTTAGTGATATACCCATCAAATACGTTGAAAACAGCGAAAACGACTGGTGTTGGAGTCGGCGATTTTGGTACAAAGAGATGTATCACAAACTGTTGTATAGCTTGGCAAGTGTACATCGGCAGTTGGGTAATCTCAACGAAGCCATTAAATATGCCGACAAAGCCCTTGCCGAAGACCCCTGTTTGGAAATGGCCCATCAAGAAAAACTCAAAGCATTGGCTGCCGCCAAACGCCCCGACGCGATTCATCGCCAGTATCGGGTTTATTGCGAATCCCTAAAAAAATTCAACATGGGAATGCCCACTGAAGCGATGCGGACACTCTATTTGAATCTTTCTAAAAATAATTAGAATACTTCAATAAAAACCAAAGAAAAACCAAAGAATTGTGTACTACCTTCGTTGTGTCATTAAACAAAGGGAAGTGTTTTGTTTGGCTCTTTGTTTCAATGGTCTTTTATCATCCGTTTATCGCAAATCGTCAATCTCATGGATATTTCAGCTTGCCCCTACCATTCCCAATTATCCAAGGAATTTAAACCCTTCGACTTGACAGACCCTTTTCCTGTGTACAAAAAAGCAAGGGAAGAAGAACCGATTTTTTACAGTGAAGAGTTGGGCTATTATGTGGTGTCTCGCTATGCCGACATTCAGGAGATTTTTAGAAACTGGCAAGTATTTACTTCCGAAAATGCCCAAACTCCTCCCAAACCTGTGCCAGATGCCGTGCGTCAAATCATGGTGGAGGGCGGTATCGTGGGTCTTTCGGGCCTTTCGGGGCGTATTCCCCCCGACCACACCCGTATTCGGCGTATTGTGACGATGGCTTTTACGCCCAAACGTCTGCGCAAATTAGAACCCGACATTCGCGCGTTGGCGATTGAAATGATTGAAAAATTTCAGGACAAAAAACACGCGGAGTTGGTCAAAGAATTGGTGTACGATTTACCTGCCTTTGTGATTTTTATGTTGTTGGGCGTTCCCAAAGAGGAAGTAACACAGGTGAAAGCTTGGGCCATCAGTCGGATGATGCTTACTTTTAGTGAAACGAGTGAAGAAGAACAGCTTTTTCACGCTCGTCAGGTCGTCAAATATTGGGAATATTGCAAAGAAATGGTGGTGCGACGCAAACAACAACTTGGCGACGATTTTCCGAGTGATTTGGTGCGGTTGCAACAAGAAGGCTACGAAATCAGCGACCAAGAGATTGCGGCGATGTGCTACAACCAGCTTTTTGCAGGCCACGAAACCACGACTTCATTGATGGGAAATGGGATTCGTGAACTATTGAAAGAACGTCATAACTGGGAAAAAATATGCGCCGATCCTTCCTTGATTCCAGGGGCGATTGAGGAAATACTCCGTTTCAATCCTTCCGTGATTACGTGGCGTCGCAAGGCCACCGAAGAAGTAACCGTGGGTGGTTTCACTTTTCCAAAAGGAGCCAATATATTGCTTTTGATGGGGTCGGGCAACCGTGATGAGGCCGTTTTTGAAAATGGTGAAACCCTTGATATTGAACGCAAAAATGCCAAAGAACACCTGTCTTTTGGCAGCGGTATTCACTATTGTTTGGGCGCACCTTTGGCGAAGTTAGAATTTAAAATCGTACTGGAAGAATTGACCCAACGCATTCCTAACCTACAACTGACTCCTAATCAAACTTTTGAATTTGCCTATAATACCTCTTTCCGCGCACCTGTGGCGTTGGAAGTGGAATGGTAAATATGGAATGACGAAGTACGAATGTAGAATGACGAATAAATAGTCAATCGTATTAATCGTCAAATCCCCAATTCATCATTGTGCGGGTAACCCCGTCGTCATTCGAAAAATTCATCATTCGACTCATTCGTCATTCAGAAAATTCATCAATCGCAAGTACATGAAACATACCCTTTTCTTCAAAGATACTACCCCTGACGATTACGTTTTGTTGGGTGGCAAAGGCGCAAGTTTGGCCAGCATGACGGCGGCTCAGTTGCCCGTACCCGTTGGGTTTTGCGTAACAACACACGCTTACGAGGCATTTTTAAAAGACAGTGGCCACGGTGACGTGATTTTTGAAATGGTAAAATCTATTGATTGTCAGGATGTTGATCAATTAGATAAAATATCAGGACAAATCAGAGAACTCATTGTGGGTTCGGCCTTACCCGAAGACGTTCAAGAAAGCATAAAGCAATCCTATAAAGCATTGTGCGATTTGTGCAGTGCAAACAACGACTTACCTGTGGCAGTTCGGTCGAGTGCTACGGCAGAAGACTTGCCTGATGCGAGTTTTGCGGGGCAGCAGGATACGTATTTGTGGGTGGTAGGTGAAGAGGCGGTTCTTGAACACGTTCGTAAATGTTGGGCAAGTTTGTTCACGTCGCGGGCCATCAATTACCGCCGTCACCAAAACATCGTCGAAAACGAAGTGTTGATGAGCGTAGTTATCCAAAAAATGGTCAATGCCCGCACGGCAGGCGTTGCCATGACCCTCAATCCTACCAACGGCGACCGTTCTACCATCGTGATTGATGCGGCTTGGGGATTGGGTGAGGCCGTGGTTTCGGGGGAGGTTACGCCCGATAACTTCTTGGTGGACAAGGTGATGATGCACATTGTAAAAGCCAACATTCAAAATAAACACATCGAACACGTTCCCGATAAAGCCACGCGCAGGGTGCTGACGCGTGAAATTACGGACGAACGAGCGTTGCGTCCTTCACTGACCGAGCAGGAAGTGAAAGAAGTGTGTCGGATGGCCAAAATCATCGAAAAACACTACAAATGCCCACAAGATATTGAATGGGCCATAGATGCAGATTTGCCCGAAGGGCAAAACTTTACGTTGCTACAAAGTCGTCCCGAAACGGTCTGGTCGCAAAAGAAAGCCGTGACTGCACCAGCCTTTAAAATGGGTATGGAAGGCTTGGTCGGAACGCTCATCAACCCTTTGGCGAGTAAAAAATAATTGCGATGTACGATTGTGGATTTGCGACAGCAGATTTTATGAATCAGCCAAAATCGGCAGTCGTCAATCGAAAATCGTCAATCAAAAATCGAAAATCGCCAATCAAAAACTCCATTCTTAAACCAAAATAAACAACCAAAACCAATGTCAGCAACGAAGTTCATTAGCCCTTACGAAGACAAAGCCCCCGCAGGTTCGGAGGGTTGGAGAGAATTGTACCCTTATTATATGTTGTTTCACGACAACCTCAAAGAGCGTGAAGAAGCCAAGTTTTTCTTTTGTGATTCGCAGCATTGGCCCAATGTTTTTAAGCCTTTTGATGCCATTACGGTCGAGTTTTTTGTACGTTGTTTGGGGGCTTACAATACCCGTCAGTGGTTGATCCCACCTGCCAACGGGATTGATTTTAAGATACACAACGGCTACTGCTACATGAGTCCCGTAGGTGTGTCGCCTGAGTTGATTGCCGACCGTGTACCGCAGTTTTTGGAAAGAGCGGGGCATTATTTTATGAATTGGAACGACTTGTTGGACAATTGGCATCAAAAAGTACAGCGGGTTATCAAAGACATGGAAGCCCTTACATTTGAGGCACTTCCCGAAGTGATTGACATTGCCGATGTAAAAGGCGGTGTAGGAACCGATCCCAATTTGCAGATGTCGCAAAATTACAACCGTCTCATTGAGCTTTGCTACGAGGTGTGTATGTATCACTTTGAATTCTTAAACTTGGGGTATGCTGCGTATCTTGATTTCTTTGGTTTTTGTAAAGAGTCATTCCCCAATATTCCCGATTTGGCAGTTGCCAAAATGGTACAAGGCATTGAAGTGGACTTATTCCGCCCCGACGAAGAAATTAGAAAATTGGCCAAGTTGGCAGTAGAATTGGGCTTAGGTTCAACGGTTTTGCAGAATGAAGTGGCGGAAGGGTTGGCGGCCATGTCAGCCAGCGAAAACGGTAAGCAATGGCTTGCGGCTTGGGAAGCAGCCCAAGACCCGTGGTTCAATTTTACGTCGGGCAACGGGATGTACTCGTCGGATAAATACTGGCGCGACCACTTGGACATTCCTTACGGATACCTCAAAACCTACATGGAGCGTTTGTTGAACGGTGAAAATATTGACCGTCCTACCGAGGCGATTGCCGCAGAAAGAGAGCGGATTATTGAAGAATACCGCGATTTGTTGCCCAACGACGAAGCTATTGCGGCCTTTGATGGCAAATTGGGCTTGGCCCGCGTGGTATTTCCGTACGTTGAAAACCATAACTTCTACATTGAACACTGGTCGTTGGGGGTATTTTGGCGTAAAATGCGTGAGTTGAGCGCGGTGTTCCAACAAGCAGGTTTCTGGAATGATGTGGAAGATATTTTCTATTTCCGCCGCGAAGAAATTTGGCAAATCATCTTTGATTACGGCAATGCTTGGGCAGTAGGTGTGCCGTTTATCGGTCCCGACTACTTACCGCAGGAAATCGAACGTCGTAAAAGTATTTTGGCCGCCCTTGCTACGGCCCCTCCCAAACCTGCCTACAACGAACCCCCTGCTGTGATTACCGAACCTTTCACTATTATGTTGTGGGGAATCACCACCGAAAGCGTGCAGGGATGGCTCGGGGGCAGCGATAACCCGAACGCCCTCAAAGGAATGGCTGCTTCGCCAGGCTTGGTAGAAGGCCGCGCCAGGGTCATTAACTCAGCCGAAGACTTGAATCAACTGGTTGACGGGGAGATTCTCGTAACGCGGGTGACAGCCCCGAGTTGGGCACCTGTTTTTGGAAAAATCAAAGCTACTGTGACCGACATTGGCGGTATGATGTCACACGCGGCGATTGTGTGTCGCGAATATGGCTTACCCGCTGTAACTGGAACAGGATCGGCGAGTACGGCCATCAAAACGGGCGATTTGATTCAGGTAAACGGGTCAAGTGGCGAAGTGTTGATTTTGGAAGCAGCTTAAAAGCCCCCTTCCCCAATGGGGGGTATTAACTACTATTAAAATTGTATGCAAAAAATACAGACAGAACAGCTAAACTCCCCCATTGGGACGGTACGCCGCGCGGGCTGGGGGGCTATCTTCAAAGCGGCTGAGAAGTATATGCGGGTTCGTAAAAACGATGTGCATATCCCTTTGTCATATCGCTATGCGCTGAGGTTGCTGGCATCGTACCCTGATGCCGACGCCGATTTGGTAGCCGCAAGCATCATCTTGCATGACATCGGTTGGTATTCGATTGATGAAGACGATATTTTCAAAAAAGGCTTCCAATCCGAAAATTTTATGCAAAGTGATGTTCGTTATTTGCATGAGTCAGAAGGGGTTAGGTTGTCGGCAGAAGTTTTGAAAAGCTTAGGTTACGATGATACCTTTATCGGCAAAGTAGGCGAAATTATTGATGGACACGATACGCGGAAGTTTGCCAAATCGTTGGAAGATAAAATTGTAAGAGATGCCGATAAATTGTGGCGTTTTCACGTAGTGGGGGTAAGTGTGGCCGCTGATTGGTTCAAACAAACCCCTACTCAATACGCTAATCGCCTCGAAACCGACATTATTCCTTTGCTTGATTTGCCCGAGTCAGTTGAAATGGCCAAGACAGATTTGGCCGAAACCCGTGAACTTCTATTGTGTGGAGTGATTTAAGAAATGACGAGTTACGAATGTAGAATGACGAATTTTGCTTCGACAATCTGCATTCACTTACTCGACATTGATTTGACAATCTGCACTCACTTACTCGACATTCAAAAAATGCAACACTTCATTAACAATCAATATCATACACCCGATTCGGGTCAGTACATTGAGGTCATCAACCCCTGTACTGCCGAGGTAGTAGGAACGTGTGCAAGGGGAAATTTGACAGATGTTGACCTCGCCCTGACCAGTGCGGAGGCTGCTTTCCAATCGTGGAAAAAACAGCCCGTTGCCAATCGGGTAAAACTCCAGCACGAAGCAACACGGTTGATGCGTCTGTATATCAATGAGATAGCGGAAGTTTTGGCCCAAGAACTCGGACGACCCTTGGCGGGTTGTGTACACGAAATCAGTCGGAGTGCCGATTTGTTGGATTTTTATGCCGAAGAAGCCTTGCGGATGAAAGGCGAAATTCCCTTGCACAACATTGAAGGCGAAAAAGCTTTGGTCGTTCGGCAGCCCATCGGGGTCGTCGTAGCCATTACGCCTTTCAACTATCCCATTACGCTGCTTTGTATGAAAATCGGGGCGGCGTTGCCCGTGGGCTGTACGGTTGTGGCCAAGCCTTCCGAAGATACGCCGCTTTCTACGTTGCGATTGGCCGAAATTTTTAAAGAAGCAGGTTATCCCGACGGTGTTTTAAATGTCATTACGGGCTACGGGCATGAGATAGGAAATGCCTTGATTGAGCATCCAGTTACGTCGAAAATCGCTTTTACGGGCGGTACAAATACGGGAAAAAGAATCGGGGCGTTGGCCGCTGCACACAACAAACGGGTAACGCTCGAATTGGGCGGTCAGTCGCCCGTGATTGTGTGTGAAGATGCCGATTTGTCGGTGGCTTGCCCTGCCATCGTCAAACACGCCTTTGCCAACAGTGGGCAGTTTTGCTACCGCGTCAATCGGGTTTATGTTCACCAAGCGATTTATGAGACATTTATCGAAAAAATCACGGCATTGGCAAATCAGTTGAAAGTAGGCCATCCTTTCAGCAACTGCGACATGGGACCTATGGTCAATCATAAAATATACCAAAATAGCGAATTGCAGGTGGAGGATGCGCTGGAAAAAGGTGCAACCGTAAAAACGGGGGGAAAACGTCTGACGGGGGAAGTTTACGAAAAGGGTTGGTTTTTTCCCCCCACCATAATCGCTGATGCAAATCATTCGATGAAAATCATGACCGAAGAGACTTTCGGACCCGTGGTTGGTGTGATGCCTTTTCAGACCAACGAAGAGGCCGTAATCTTGGCCAATGATTCCGACTATGGTTTGGCGGCTTACGTTTTTTCGGAACAACTCGGCACGGGACTACGCATGGCGGAGGAACTGGAAGCTGGTTCGGTATGGATTAATAATATTCATCGTTCGTATCAGGATGTACCTTTTGGGGGGGTAAAACAAAGCGGAATTGGCCGAGAAAAAGGCCGCTACGGTTTAGAAGCCTACACCGAATTAAAGACAATTTATTTAAACTATTAAGCGAATGACGAATGTAGAATGACGAATTTTTAGTGAATCAATTATTCGTCATTCGTCACTCGCTTGTTCGTCATTCAAAAAGATGTTAAGACCTCAGGATATGCCTATTTGGCAGGAAGCAAAGCCGCATTTGAACGTACGTTCCAACGATATTCATACGCTGGTTTCGACCGTTTTTGCGCAACAATTGCTTGATTTTTACCCTGATGCTGACGCGGACATTGTGCTACCAGCCATTCTTTTGCACGATACGGGTTGGTCTAAAGTACCCCAAGAAAAACTGCTATTGGCTTTTGGACCAGGGGCAAAATACCCCGAGATTCAGCGGCAGCACGAATTGGAAGGGGTAAAAGTAGCCAAAGAAATACTCGAAAAATTGGGCTTTAAAGAGGTTAATATTAAACAAATTACCGACATCATTGACGGCCACGATACCACCAAAGAGGCCCGTTCGCTCAACGATGCACTGATGAAAGATGCCGATAAATTGTGGCGGTATTCGTCGGGAGGCATTTCGATTATTCAAGGCTGGTTTGAGATTTCGAGGGGGGAAGTATTGGAGATTTTAGAAAATTATGTTTTTCCAACGCTTCTGACCGATTTTGGTAAACGGATGGCAAAAACGTTGTTGGAAGTTGAAAAAGCAAGTTTGCGTTTTGAATTAGGAGTGAGCGAGTGATAACAAATTCGTCATTCGGACAATTCGTCACTCTACATTCTTCATTAAAAATCAAAGAATAAAAGGGCCTTATGAAAGACAAAGTAGTCATTATAACAGGTGCGGCGGGTGGTTTGGGACGCGCATTTGCGCTTGCCTTTGCCAGTGCAGGCGCCAAAATTGCCGTTTGCGATTTAAACCTGATGGGGGCAGAAGAAACCTGCGCCATGATTGGTGAAAATGCCATTGCGGTAGCGGTCAATGTGGCCGATGAAGCCTCCACGGAAGCAATGGCAAAGACGGTGGCTGAACACTTTGGGCGTATAGATATACTCGTCAATAACGCGGCGATTTATGCTACCATTCAGCGCAAACCTTTTTACGAAATCTCGGTTTCGGAATGGGATTTGGTCATGAATGTCAACCTGAAAGGGGCTTGGTTGTGTTCAAAGGCCGTTTTTCCGTATTTGAAAGAACAGGGGGGCAAAATCATCAACATTTCGTCGGCTACGGTAATGAGTGGCTCACCGATGTGGTCGCATTACGTGGCATCAAAGGGCGGTGTTATTGGCCTTACGCGGTCAATGGCCAAAGAATTAGGCGATTTTAACATCAACGTCAACGCCATTGCACCTGGTTTTACCTTGACCGATGCCAGTCTGAATCTCATCGAAAATGCCCAAAAATATGGGGTGGACAGAGGAGCCATCAAACGTCCTTCTACGGCAGAGGATATTGTTGGAACGGCCTTATACTTAGCGTCTTCAGCGGCTGATTTTGTTACGGGACAAACCATTGTTGTGGACGGCGGGAAACAGTTTATTTAGATTGATTTGATTTTGTGATTTACGATTGATTCGATTGTTTTGTATGTACATGATTTATCGTAACTAACTTCATTCTATGAATGCAGACGAATTCAAAGCAAGAACAAAAAATTTAGCTTTACGAATAGGAAAATTGGCAGATGCGCTACCTCAAAGTAGAAGTGCGGATATTTATGGGAAGCAGCTTATTCGCTCCTCTTCATCCGTTGGGGCAAATTACAGGGCTGTTTGCAGAGCGAAATCGCAAGCAGATATGATTAACAAATTAAAAATAGTGGAAGAAGAAGCCGATGAAACCCTTTATTGGCTTGAAATAATTATAGAATCAGGCTTAATACCAGAAAATAGGGTCTCTGATTTAATGAAAGAAACGGATGAGATATTGTCAATGGTAGTTGCTTCATTGAGAACACTCAGAAAAAAACAAACGAATCGTCAATCGAATTAATCGTCAATCGAATTAATAAAACTATGCCTAACATCACTTACATCGAACCAAACGGCACTGCCAAAACTTTTGATTTACCCATGGGTGCTACGCTCATGGAAGGAGCAGTACAAAATGGCGTACAAGGAATCGTCGCCGAGTGTGGCGGCTCGTGCATGTGCGCTACCTGTCACATCTACGTAGAAGAAGAATTTGTGGATTTACTCCCCGAAATGGAGGAAGAAGAAGATGAAATGCTCGAAGGAGCTACCGCCGAACGCAAACCCAATAGCCGATTGGGATGTCAGGTGAGAGCCACCAACAAACTGGAAGGATTAGTCGTTAGAATCCCTGACATACAATGAGTTCGGTCGTAATCATTGGTGCAGGACACGCGGGCGTTCAGGCTGCGGTGTCGTTGCGGGAAATGGGCTTTGAAGGCAAGATTCAACTCATTGCTGATGAACCCCACATACCTTATCAAAAGCCTCCATTGTCCAAAGGCTTTTTGAACGGAAAACAAACTGTAGAAAACCTGCTTTTTCGTAACGAAAAATACTACGACGACAACCGAATTGAGTTGGTGTTGGGGGAGAAAATAGGCACAATAGACGTTGAAAATAAGGTGGTTAAGGCAGCTTCGGGCAAAGCTATTTCGTATGATACGTTGGTGTTGGCTACGGGAGCAAGAAATCGAAAGCTACCCATTGAAGTATCGGGTGAAGTACTTTATTTACGGGATTTGACCGATGCCCAATGCTTAAAACCTGCGCTCGAAAAAGCCCAAAAAATAGCAGTTGTCGGAGGTGGATTTATTGGACTGGAGGTCGCTGCAAGTGCAGTAGAAGCGGGTAAAAACGTGACCGTAATTGAAGCCCAAGACCGACTGATGGCACGGGTGTTGCCACCTGTGTTATCAGAAGTATTCTTGAAAAAACACCAAGAAATGGGCGTAAACGTGCTTCTGAATACCCAGTTGTCGAGCGAAGAACTTTCTGCTTTCGATTTGATTGTGGTTGGAATTGGGGTGCTACCCAACCAAGAATTAGCGGTAGAAGCAGGCTTAAAATGTGACAATGGAATTGTGGTCAATGAGTATCAAATGACTTCAAATTCAAATATTTATGCTATTGGCGATTGCGCCAATCATTTCAATGTATTTGCCGATAAAAGATGTCGCTTAGAATCGGTACAAAATGCTGCTGACCAGGCCAAAGTAGCAGCAGCCCATATTGTTGGAAAGGCAACACCGTATCATGCCGTTCCTTGGTTTTGGACCAATCAGTATGATTTGAAATTACAAATGGCAGGTATTAATTCCGATTACGATAACTACGCACTGCGGGGGGATTTAGAAGCCCATAAATTTTCTGTTTTTTACTACAAGAACGACAAACTCGTAGCTGCCGATTCGCTCAATCGCCCTGCTGACCACCTCGCTGCCCGTAAATTGCTACAAGCAGGGCTTACCCCCAGCAAAGAACAGGTACAAGATCTAAACTGCAAACTGACGGAGGTAGTGAATTGAAATAAAGACGGACGTAGGAGATAAGATTGATTTTGCACAAATTCAAATTGATTTTGCGTGGTTTCTCACGTAAAAAGCACCTATTTTTGCGCATATTTATCCAATTTTTTCGTGGAATATGCCTAAAATACCTTCAACCTTATGTTAACCCGTCGTCAATTTCTGCAATCTACGGCTGCCTTAGCTGCTACGAGCCTTTTACCTGACACTTCCTTTGCTAATTCGTTGGCTTTGAAAAAAATAGGCGTACAGTTGTTTTCTGTCCCCAAACTACTCGACAAAGATTTTGCGGGTACGCTCAAAATGCTCGCTCAAATGGGCTATAAAGAAGTAGAACTTTATGGCCCATTTCCGTTTAGTACACAATCGGCACATGACCGCTGGAATGCCGTTACGCCTTCGTTGGGCTTTAAAGGAAGCGGTTATTTTGGTCATACGGCCAAAGAAGTCAAACAAATTTTGGCCGATAATGGGCTGACTTCTCCTTCCATACACACAGATTTAGATACGCTCAAAAACCGCATGGGTGAATTGGGCGAGGCAGGACATTTGCTGGGCCATAAGTACGTGGGCTTGCCCGCTATTCCTGACGAGCTTCGTAAAAATTTGGATGCTTACAAGCGCATTGCCGATGATTTTAATAAAATAGGAGAAGCTGCCAAAAAAGTAGGACTGTGTTTTGCGTATCATAACCACGGCTACGGGTTGGTAGAAATGGAAGGGAAAGTGCCAGTAGAATTGCTTTTGGAACGTACCGATCCAGGGTTGGTATTTATGGAAATGGATTTGTACTGGACTGCGGCTGGAGGCGTGGACCCAATGACGTATTTGACCAAGTACCCTAATCGCTATAAGTTGCTACATATCAAAGACATGGCGAAAAAGGTGCGTTTTTCGGGTGATGGGGGTGATGCTTCGCAGTGGATTGGCTTGTTTCAGTACATGACCGATGCAGGCAGCGGCGTGCTCGACCTCAAATCCATCATGGCCAAAGCCCAAGCCATTGGGGTAGAGCATTTTGTTGTAGAACAAGACATGGTAGCCACGCCCGAGACTTCCCTGAAAAAAAGCTTTGATTACTTATCGAAGTTGTAAGAAATAAAAAATGTTATGCGCCGTATTTTACGGATAAAAATTAACAGATAACGTTTTTTACCCATTAACCTACCCACTCGCAATGCAATTTGATATTAAACAACACATTGACAACAACAAAATGACTGGGCCGCAGTATGCGACCGTTTTTATTTGTTTGCTCATGAATATGCTGGATGGCATGGACGTGATGGTGATTTCCTACACCGCCCCTGCCATCGTAAAGGCTTGGTCTATTACCCCCGAAGCCCTCGGAATCGTATTTAGTGCGGGGTTGTTGGGTATGACGATTGGGGCTATGTTTTTGGCGCCGAGAGCAGACATCATTGGCCGAAAAAGAATGATTTTGTTAAGTGCTGTGTTGATGGGACTCAGTATTTTTAGTACGGCATTTGCGCAATCTATTGAATTTTTGATGTTTATTCGACTGGTGAGTGGGATAGGTATCGGCGCAATGCTGGCAAGTACGGCCACCCTCACGGCTGAATATACGCCTAACAAAACCAAAGATTTTTGGGTGAGTTTCGTGATTTCGGGCTATCCGATTGGCGCTGTGTTGTCGGGTTTGGTAGCTGCCAAAGTGATTCCACAACTTGGCTGGCAAACCATGTTTCAGTTGGCTGGTTTTGCCACGACCATCGCCGTGCCGTTGATTTTCTTTTTCTTGTCCGAATCCGTTGATTTTTATCTGAAGGCCCAGCCCAAAAACGCTCTGTTGAATGTCAATGCCATTCTTTCTAAAATGGGTATAAAAACACTCTCGTCATTGCCTTCGTATAGTGACCAGAAAGCCGAAGTTTCTTTCAAATCTATGCTGACAGAAGAATTCAAAATTCCTACTTTCCAGTTGTGGGGGGCTTTATTTATGGCGTTTGCTACCTTGTATTTTTTGACAAATTGGATTCCTAAACTCGCCTCCAACGCAGGTTTATCAATGGAGTTGGCCATTTATGCGGGTACGGTTTTCAACATGGGCGCTTTCGTTGGGATTGTGGTACAAGGCTATTTATCAAGCATTTACGGCCTAAAGAAAACCATTGGTATTTTTCTGCTGATGACTGCGGTGCTGATGGCTATCTTTGGTTTTTTTTCGGGCTCTTCCTTACTACTTGTTGTTTTTGGCTTAATAGGGTTCGGGATTCAAGGCGGTTTTGTGGGGCTTTATGCCGTGGCAGCGCGTATGTATCCCACCGAATTTCGCACTACGGGTGTAGGTTGGGCCATAGGTTCGGGTCGTTTGGGGGGAATTATTGGCCCTATGTTGGGCGGGATTTTGATTGGTATGGGGCTTTCTATGACTACCAATTTTTTGATTTTCGCCATTCCAACGGCCTTGGCAGGAGTAATAACGATGTCCCTTTCTTCTAAAAGGATTAGTTAAGAGACGAAAGTGGTAACGGAAAAAGGAACACGGAACACGGATAACAGATACACGTATCAATTTTTCCGAAACTCACTGGGCGATACCCCCGTCATTTTTTTGAATAACCGCGTAAAATAGGCGGGGTCTTTGAAATTGAGAAAATAAGAAACCTCCGATACTGAGTAATTTGTGTTTAGAAGATACTTCTTGGCTTCGTTGATGATGTATTCGTGGACGATTTGCAGGGCTGATTTTTGTACCAGCGACTGACAAATACGGTTGAGATGTACAGTGGTGATATTCAACTCTTTGGCGTATTCGTGGATAGGTTTTGATTCTTGCAACGACTGCTTGATACTTTTCTGAAATGCCTGAAAATAGCGCACTGTTCGGTTGTCTGATGGTGTAATTTGATGGGTTAATAGTAGGCTAAATCGGTAGAGGCCGATAAAAAAAACGCGAAACAGCGATTGTAAAACGGTTTGTTTTTCGGGGTTTTCTTCGTACAATTCTTTGATAATTTGCGACTTGAGCATCAGTAAGTTTTCAAACGCCACGTTTTCGGTCTCAAAAGATAAGTGCTTCAAATGATTCAGTTCGAGTAACACTTTGGGCGAGTTTTTGAAGAGGGTTTCCAAAAATGATTCTGAAAAAGTGATGACTTCTCCAACGATAGAAGGGTGAAAATTAAACCCGTGTAGCGTATGGCTCGGAATGGTAATGATGCAGGGGGCACATAATTCAATCTCTTTTTGTTCTGATACCAGTAACCCTTCTCCCGACTCAATAATAAAAACTTGGTACAATTCCGTATGTAGGTGTTCTTTGATTTCCCAATCATACATTTTACTTCGGGTTCATTTTACTTCGGGTTTCTAACGCTTCATAGTGAATGAAATCGGGTAGGAGAGGGTACTGATTGTCGCCGTAAAGCCCCTTAAAATTGACAAGTTGTTTATTCATCGTAATGTTTAAAAAATACAAGTAAATTTTATCAAGGTTTTAGATACTTTTTTCGGCGATTTTCGTCGAATACAATAGGAATAAAATAGGGTATTTTGTACACTTTCCCTCGTTTAAAATAACAACTCCATGAGGGGAGAGATTGAAGCACCCGTAGGGCTTCTGTATTGAAAATTTCTTCATCTGCCTTCTTGAGAAGTTGTACATCGTCTGGCAATGGGCGAGTGCTACTAACTATCTTTGCAAAAACTTTGACACTCTGTTTTCCCAAATCAGGCAATATTTTCCAGTTGATATTTTGAGCAATAAACGCCAATAGACTGTCAGAATTTTCGGAGTAGATGGACAATTGAGTTTGGGTATTGTCAAATTCTTGGGTTTTGGTTAAAATCCCATTTTTTAGGGTCACTTCTATCTCTTTTTCATAAATAGACTCATAACCAATATGCTGATAATAAAGAAGTTTTCCTTTGGGAATCAATAAAGTTCCTGTAAACCATGTTGAGGCGATTTTCCCATTGTCCAAACGCTGGGAGAATAAGGAGGCTAAGTCAGCCTTTATTTTATGAGTGGGATAGTCACAGCTAAAGATATTAGAAAGATAAAGCCTATTGTTAATAATTTCCCATTCGGCTATGTAGCCATGCCAACAACCTGTATGAAAAGAAGGTGACTGAGTACCGAAAATTTTTGGCCTGAGGGTATGGATGTCTGGATGTGTTTCGAGTGGATTGGAAAAAAGTAGTAAGGTGTCACCATTCCAAATAAGTCTATCTCCTACTTGCCCTGTCGCGAAGGAAATCAAAGGGAATAAACAAAAGAATAGGACTTTCAGAAACATATAATAGACGAATGAGATATAATGAAAACAATACTACTAAAAATGTTTGATTTGTACAAGTCTTATTTTGATTTATCCAAGATAATGTTTCATAATGCCTGTACCTTTGTTGCACACTTTAAGCAGATACCTTCCTTTACTATTTACGTACCATGAGCAACATTATCTATAATCAGTTTGACTACGAAGTACACCCACCGCGGTTGTCGCCCGACTATAAGTCAACCGTTTTGCGGGCGCCTGCTCAACCTTTGGTGGTGATCAAACCGTCGTTGTCGGAGCTTACAGGGCCTCTTTTTGGGGGCTTTAATTTGGGCGAATTTGACCACGATTTGACCAAAAATGCGGTCAAAAATGGCGAACCGTTGGGCGAACGAATCGTAGTTCACGGTAAAGTTATGAACGAAAATGGGCGTCCGATTCCTAACACACTGATTGAGATTTGGCAGGCCAATTCGGCGGGACGTTATGTGCACAAAGTAGATCAGCACGATGCGCCCCTCGATCCAAATTTCTTGGGAACGGGTCGGTGTATGACCGATGCGGAAGGAAATTACAAGTTTTATACCATCAAACCTGGGGCGTACCCTTGGGGAAATCACTACAATGCTTGGCGGCCCAATCACATTCACTTTTCGCTGTTTGGGGCCAATATCACCAACCGCTTGGTGACACAAATGTATTTCCCAGGTGACCCGTTGTTGCAATACGACCCCATATTCTTGGGAGTACCGCCCAAAGGCCGCGAGTTGTTGATTTCTAAGTTTGACTTGGGAGTTACCGAGCCCAATTTCGCTTTGGGTTATCGCTTTGATTTTGTGTTAAGAGGCAACAATCAAACTCCTTTTGAAAATAGTTAATTATCCGAGTTTTACGAATGAATCGAATAGTCCGAATGGGTTTTATTCGTCATTCGAAAAATTCTTCAATCTACATTTACTATGAAACAGACCCCCTCTCAAACCGTTGGTCCCTACTTTGCGTATGGCCTGACGCCCGAGCAATATTTATATGATTTTAGACAATTGGTGGACAACCAAATGGTAAGCCCGATAGACACCGAAAATACCATTACGGTGGTTGGGAAAGTATTAGATGGTGAAGGAGTTGAAATTCCTGATGCCATGATTGAAATTTGGCAAAATGACGGACAAAACCAACTTTTTGGCCGATTTGGTACAGGAACTGACCCACAAAATCGCTTTATCTTTCATACCGTTAAGCCAGCTTCGGTCAACGGCCAAGCTCCTTATTTATCGGTGATTGTGTTTATGCGAGGCCAATTGATTCACTCTTACACACGTCTGTATTTTTCGGATGAGGCAGCACTCAACGCGCAAGATGAAGTGTTGAATCTTGTACCTGCCGAGCGTCGAAATACGCTCATTGCCCAGAAAAAAGGGTCAGTTTACGAATTCAACATTCGTATGCAGGGTGAAGGAGAAACGGTTTTTTTTGAAATATAGCCCTTTTTGTCATTCCGTAGGAATCTATCCATTCCCGATTCGTCTCTCTTCGTTCAAACTATGTCTTTATATTCCGAAATATTTTACTCGACCGAAACCAACGCACTGTTTTCCGACAGGAATACAATCGCCCAAATGTTGCGTTTTGAGACCGCGTTGGCCCAAGCGCAGGCTGAAAATGGGATTATTTCGGAAACCTCCGCTGCCATTATCGCCGATTGCTGTCAAGCTGATTTGATTGACATTGATAAACTCAAAACGGAAATTAAACTCGGGGGCAATGCCGCGATACCGTTGGTAAAACAACTAACCCGCATTGTTAAAAACAACGATGTAGAAGCGTCAAAGTATGTGCATTTGGGCGCAACGAGTCAAGACGTGGTGGATACAGCAACGGTTTTACAGATTCAAATGTACGTAGCTTGGTTAGAAGAAAAACTCAATGTTTTGCGTCAAAGTTTAGTGAAAATCACCCAAAAATACCGTAATACGTTGATGATTGGCCGAACACTGCTTCAGCAAGCCCGACCGATAACATTGGGCCTAAAAACGGCGGGTTGGTTAGAAAGCGTGAGTCGTTCTCAAGCAAGAATCGAGGAAGTACAAAAGCGAATTTTGGTAGTCCAGTTGGTAGGAGCAGTTGGAAGTGGTAATGCCAATATTCCGAGCGAAGTAAGGCGAGCAATGGCTAAATTGTTGGGATTGAAACCTGCGTTGTCGTGGCATACGCAACGGGATACTATGGCCGAATGGGCGAGTGTGTTGGGGATTCTGACGGGAACGTTGGGCAAAATAGCCAAAGACGTGTCGTTGCTGATGCAAACTGAAGTAGGAGAGGTGTTTGAAGGGGCAGGCGAAGGCAAAGGCGGCTCAAGCACCATGCCTCACAAGCGCAATCCTGTCACTTGCGCGGCTATATCGGCCAATGCCACGCGTGTGCCTCACTTAGTGGCTTCTATTCTTTCGGCCATGCCACAAGAACACGAGCGTTCGGCGGGGTTGTGGCATTCTGAGTGGGAAGTACTGACGCAAATCATGGGCTTGACAGGAGGTGCGGTAGAGCGGGCGATTGATTTGGTTGAGCATTTGGAAGTGGACGAAAAACGGATGTTGGCTAATCTCGAACTGACGCAAGGCTTGATTTATGCCGAAAATGTTTCGTTGGCTCTTGCTCCCAAATTGGGTAAAATCAACGCCCACGAATTGGTTGAAAAGGCTTGTAAATCAGCGATTATACAGCAAAAACACTTGAAAGAGATACTGATAGATATGAACGTGGAGATTCCTGATTTGAATGAATTATTCAAACCCGAAAACTCCATTGGGTTGAGTATAGAGATGATTGATGAGGCGATTCGAATGACGAATTTGTAGAATATTCCGAATGACGAATAATGGTTACCCAATGACTACGAAAGAAAACATAGAACGACTGAAGAAACGATTTAAAGACTGGGCAATAGAAGTGATATTGTTTAGCAGAAATTTCTCGGATGCTCCTGAATTTAAAGCTGCTCGTAATCAAATAGTAAGGTGTGCTCCTTCGGTGGCTGCTAATTATCGAGCATCGTGCAGGGCTAAATCTGGTACAGATTTTATCAATAAGTTGAAAATTGTGGAAGAGGAGTTAGACGAAACTATGTTTTGGATTGAGTTTGTAGTAAACTTAGATAAAACACTCAAAGATAAGGCTGTACCAATATATAAAGAAGCAGATGAACTGTTAGCTATCGTAGTCGCCTCTATCGGCACTGCCCGAAAAAACAAAGAGTAAAGTAATCAACGATTCGGAAAATTCGTCATTCGAAGAACTGGAAATATTCAAAAACATGAAAATCAATTACAAACTTCAAGGTACTCCCAATAGCCCCGTCTTGGTTTTTTCTAATTCGTTGGGTTCAGAAATGATGATGTGGGATGAACTCGTGCCGTATTTGTTGCCTTTTTTTCGGATACTTCAATATGACTCGCGGGGGCATGGCGGGAGCGAGATTACGCCCGAACCTTATACCATTGACTTATTAGGCAATGATGCCATTGATTTATTAGACCAACTGGGTATCGAAACGGCCTATTTCTGTGGGCTTTCGATGGGCGGCTTGATTGGTCAATGGTTGGGTATTAATCGCCCCGATAGAATCAAGAAGTTGGTTATCAGTAATACAGGTGCAAAAATTGGTAACGATGAGCGTTGGAATGGACGTATTGAAACCATTCGCCAACACGGAATGCAGGCCATTGTAGAAGATACCATGGAGCGTTGGTTTACCGAAAGTTTCCGTCAAAATCGCCCCGAACGCGTAGCCGAAACCAAAGCGATGTTTTTGCGTAGCGATATCACAGGTTATTCTAATTGCTGTGCGGCCATTCGTGATGCCGATTTCAGGGAACAGTTACAGAATAATACCGTCGAAACCTTGGTCATTACGGGAGACGAAGACCCCGTAACTAACGTAGAACAAGCCGAGTTCTTGGCAAACAATATACCCAATGCCCAGCTCAAGGTTCTGCACGCACGGCATTTAGCAAGTACCGAATTACCCAAAAAATACGCCGAGGTTTTGATTGATTTTTTGGTGGAAAAATCAGTACCCCCTTTCCCTACAGGGGAAAGGGCGAGGGATAGGGGTTATGATAGGGGTATGCACGTCCGCCGAACTGTTCTTGGCAATGAACACGTTGACCGTGCTAATGCCAAAATAAATGACTTTAACACTGATTTTCAAGATTTTATTACTCGGTATGCTTGGGGTGAAATCTGGACTCGCCCCGAATTATCAAAACATGACCGAAGCCTGATTACAATGGCGATGCTCATTGCCCTCAACCGTAAAGCTGAGTTTAAAATGCACGTAAAAGCTGCGTTTAATAATGGAGTAACGGTAGCCGAAATCAAAGAAGTTATTATGCAATCGGCTTTGTACTGTGGCCTACCTGCGGCCAATGAAGCGTTTCATACGGCAGAAGAGGTGTTTAAAGAAATGGCTATCCAGTTGTGAATAAAATAATTAGTCACGCAAAGTCGCAAAGAAGAAGAGTTATTCTTCATTGCAAATCTTTGCTCCTTTGCGACTTCGCGTGATCGTAAAAAACTACAAAATGAAAACTATCAAAACCCAAGTAGGTATCATCGGAGCAGGCCCAGCAGGATTAACGCTTGCGCATTGGCTCAAAAAACACGGAATAGAGTCGGTTATTCTCGAAAATCGCAGCCGCGAATACGTGCAGTCTCGCGTACGGGCGGGGTTGTTGGAACAAAATACCGTGGACATTTACAAGCACCTGGGCTTGGCCGACCGCCTTGTTCGAGAAGGGCAGGAACACCACGGGGTATATTTGAATTTTGACGGAAAACGTATTCGTGTGCCTTTTGGAGAATTGACGCAAGGGCGTAATATTACCATTTACGGCCAGCAAGAAGTAGTCAAAGACCTTACTGATGCGTGGTTGGCAGGTGGTGGTGAATTATATTTTGAGGCTTCTGCCAAAAAGATTGAAGATTTCGATACATCATCCCCCAAAATTCACTTTGAATACCAAGGCGAAGAAGGTGTTCTGGAGTGCGATTTTGTAGCAGCTTGCGACGGTTTTCATGGTGTTGGGCGCAAAACTTTACCTAAGAACTCGTTCAATGAATTTTCGATAACGTATCCTTTTAGTTGGTTGGGTATTTTGGCGCACGTAGCCCCCTCATCCGAAGAACTGATTTATGCGTACCACGAAAATGGCTTCGCCTTGCACAGCCTTCGTTCAGACAAAGTAAGCCGTTTGTACATCCAAGTGGATAACGACGACCATGTGGACAACTGGTCGGACGATAGAATCTGGGAAGAACTCTCGATTCGTTTGGGTACGGAAGGTTGGACACTGAATGCAGGGCCTATTTTTGAGAAAAGCATCACGCCCATGCGCAGTTTCTTTACGGACAATATGCAATCGGGGCGTTTGTTTTTGGCGGGAGATGCCGCTCATATTGTGCCTCCTACGGGCGGAAAAGGCTTAAACTTAGCCGTAGCTGATGTCAAACACTTGGTAGATGGATTCGTGGATTTTTACAAAAACAATTCCATGAAGCATTTGGATAACTATTCGACGATAGCCCTCAAACGTATTTGGCGAGCGCAGGATTTTTCCAATTTTATGACTACGCTTTTTCACAAACAAGATGCCCACGGCTCGTTCCAGTATCATTTGCAAAAAGCAAAATTTGACTATATCAGCCTTTCAAAAGCGTATGCCACTACGATTGCCGAAAACTACGTAGGTTTGCCATTTGAGGCTTTTAGCCCTCTTGACGCTCAAGGATTCTATCAACATCATTAAAATCTAATACTTTGATAGTGGCTTGCCCAATGGTAGTTTTAGCATATATAACCCCGTTGGCGATTTCAAAGTGGTCTTGCCAAATATCACTTCGAGGGTTGTAGAGTCGAATAAAAGTTCTATCAGGGAGAAGCATAGTTCCGATGTCGCTGCCTTTATTGATATTGCATTGAAAACAAGCATAGGCCAAATTATCGAAATTGTTTTGACCGCCATGTTTTATACTGATAATGTGGTCAATTTGATGGGAAATATAAGCAAATACATCGGCTTGCAAACAATATTCGCAACGGTTGTTAGCTCTTTCTATTACTTGTTTTTTGAGCGAATCAGCAATATAACGACTCATGAATTTAGTTGCTTTTTGGCTCTTTTTTTGGCCATAATCATAATATGCTCAAGTAAGAGGTATCGCTCTAATTCGAGTGTTTCCTCTGAACTAAGTTCAGAAGTTTTCTTTTTATAAATTAAGTCTTCTACACGCTCTTGTAAAGCAGGGGAGGCCTTATAATCAAGGATTTGCTGTGGCTCTGGAAATGAAGTAATGAAGTCAATCGCTTCATCAATTGGGCGTAGCGTAATCATAGTCTGTTTTTTTTACGAATATACAAATTTCTCGCATAACGAAATGAAACAAGTACCTATTATAGATCTTCATACGGCGGCCAGTATGGTCAAAGAAGGTGATATTTTGCTCCAAGGCGGATTTGGCATGACGGGCAATCCCGTTCATTTGATGCACGCTTTGGCCGAAATTGGCACTACAAACCTCACATTTATCGGTAATAACACAGGCGAACCTGGCTTGGGGGGCGGACGTTTGCTACGCAATGGTCAGCTCAAAAAAATGATTGGTTCGTTTTTTACGTCTAACCCCGATGCTGTAAAAGCGGCCCAATCGGGAGCGGTAGAATATGAATTGTTGCCGCAGGGTACACTCGCCGAAGCCCTTAGGGCAGGGGGGGCAGGGATTGGTGGCTTTTATACGCCTACTTCGGCAGGAACGCTCATTGCCGAAGGCCGAGAAACCAAATTCATTGACGGCGAAGAACAAGTTTTTATTAAAAGTTTGCGCGGAAATGTAGCTTTTATCCGTGCTTGGCGAGCCGATACTGCAGGGAATTTGCAGTACCGCATGACCGAAAATAATTTCAACAAAGCGATGGCTACCGCCGCCGATTTGGTCATTGCCGAAGTAGAAGAAATTGTAGCCGTGGGTGAAATTGCCCCTGAATTTGTCCATACACCGGGTTGTTTTGTAGATTATTTGGTAGAAGCCAAAATCACCCTCGAAGATTTAGGCTCGTCGGCCTCGGTCAGTTCTTCTAAAAAAGTGGATGAATCACGCATGAACATGGCCAAACGTGCCTTGGCAGAATTGAAAAAAGGGGATGTAGTGAATCTCGGCATTGGCATCCCGACGCTTGTAGCGGATTTGATTACGCCGGAACACGGCATTATTCTCCACACCGAAAACGGGATGTTGGGCGTAGGCCCCGTACCGACAGACGGTGGCGGCGCGATGGATTATCCCGTAAATGCAGGCAAAATCCCCGTTACGGCCTTGCCAGGAAGTAGCTATTTCGACAGTGCGGATAGTTTTGCCATGATTCGCGGTAAGCACATTGACGTGGCCATTATGGGTGGTTTGGAAGTGGACGAAGCCGCAAACTTGGCCAATTGGGCTGTACCAGGCAAACCACTTTTGGGCGTGGGCGGCGCGATGGATTTGGCCAAAGGAGCTAAGAAGTTGATTATTACTATGACGCACACTAATCCTGATGGCTCGTCCAAAATTGTTCCCAGTTGCGTATTACCTTTGACCGCCTCGGGGGTGGTGCAGTTAGTGATTACCGAATTGGCTGTCTTTGCCTATCCCAATGGAAAACTCACTTTGATAGAATTGATGCCTAATGCAACCTTGGAAGAAGTGAAAGCAAAAACGAGTGCGGCATTTGAAATCGGTATTAAATAGTTAATTGACACAATTTAGCTAAATTTGGTCACTAAATTGACACAATTTAGCTAAATTCGGTCAATTGAATAAAATTTCTTTATTTTGGGTTAAAAATAAAGAAAATGGAAATCAACAGGATTTTAGGAAATACCCTTCATAAATATTTAGTTTCGGGAAAAGTAAATGTTTTATACGGAGCAAGACGAGTAGGGAAAACATTTTTGATAAAAAGAATAGTCGAAAAATTGGGGTTGCCTTATGTGTGGCTCAACGGTGATTTGCCCGATATACAAAAGTTTTTGGCAGAACGAAATTTAGCAAAATATAAGAGCCTTCTGGCAGGCAAAGAACTTTTGATCATTGATGAAGCACAATCGGTACCGTATATAGGCATGGCTCTTAAAATTATAGTGGATGAGATACCGTCACTCAAAATTATTGCCAGCGGTTCATCAGCATTTGACCTCAGCAATAATTTAGGGGAGCCTTTGGTTGGACGAGCACATTGGCATGAGCTGTACCCTATCAGTCAGGCGGAACTCAGTACGCTTGAAAATTATCTGGAAACCGTCAGAAATCTTGAAGAAAGGCTAATTTATGGTAGCTATCCAGATGTTTGTTTGTTGCCCAATAGTACTGACAAAGAACACTATTTGATCGAATTGACCAGCTCTTATTTATTAAGAGACATTGTAAGTTTTGATGGAATCAAAAACTCATCAAAAGTTTATGATTTGCTCAAATTAGTTGCTTTTCAAATTGGTAAAGAAGTGTCTCTTCTGGAGTTGGGAAACCAACTTGAAATGAGTAAGAATACAGTTGAAAAGTACCTGGATTTATTAGAAAAAGTGTACGTACTGAAAAAGGTACGAGGTTTCAGTAAGAATTTACGCAAAGAAATAACTAAAAATTCTCGCTGGTATTTTTGGGATAATGGTGTCAGAAACGCTGTTATTGGGGATTTTAAACCACTGGCATTTAGAAATGACGTGGGTGAATTGTGGGAGAATTATTTAATGTATGAGCGTTTGAAAAAGAATAAATACGCAGGAAAATACCAACAAACTTACTTTTGGCGTACTTACGACCAACAGGAAATAGATTGTATTGAAGTAAAAAATTTGGAATTGGAAGCGTATGAATTTAAGTGGGGAAACCGCAAAGGAAAGCTTCCCAAAGCTTTTGCGGAAGCCTATACTGAGGCCAAATTTGAAGTAATTACCAAAGAGAACTATTTAGATTTTATCCAATGAAAGACTCATTCATCATAGATGCCGTTCGTACGCCCATTGGCAGTTTTGGCGGAAGTTTATCGCCCGTTCGGGCCGATGATTTGGCGGCGTTGCCCATCATCGAACTGCTTAGAAGAAACCCTAATATCCCTGCTGAGGTCATCGAAGACGTGATTTTGGGATGCCATAACCAAGCGGGGGAGGACAACCGAAACGTCGCGCGGATGGCACTACTCTTGGCAGGACTTCCCTACACAGTTCCAGGCGAAACCGTTAACCGACTGTGTTCGTCAGGGATGTCGGCGGTAGTGCACGCCAACCGCGCCATCAAAGCAGGTGACGGTGAGGTGTTTATCGCAGGAGGTGTAGAGCACATGACGCGCGGGCCGTGGGTGATTTCTAAAACCTCCAAGCCGTTCGGCAACGATGCTCAGATGTTTGATTCGAGCTTTGGCTGGCGCTTTGTGAACCCGAAAATGCACAAATTGTACGGAACCGATGCCATGGGTGTAACGGCGGAAAACTTGGCAGAAATGTACAAGATCAGCCGCGAAGACCAAGATTTGTTTGCGTATCGTTCGCAGCAAAAAGCGTTTGCTGCGCAGCAAAATGGGATTTTAGCGGAAGAAATTATTCCCGTTGAAATGACCGACCGCAAAGGAAACGTGACGGTATTTGAAAAAGATGAATTTGTAAAGCCAAGTACGTCGTTGGAAGGATTGGCCAAGCTAAAACCTGCCTTCAAAAAAGAAGGTGGAACGGTCACGGCGGGCAATGCTTCAGGCTTAAACGACGGTGCAGCGGCCATGTTTATTGCGTCGGAAGAGGCAGTAAAACGGTATAATTTAACTCCCAAAGCGCGAATTGTAAGTTCGGCAGTAGTGGGAGTGGAGCCTCGAATTATGGGGATTGGCCCCGTAGGTGCTTCGCAAAAAGCACTCCAAAAAGCAGGCTTGAGCCTTGATGATATGGCCGTCATTGAGTTCAACGAAGCATTTTCAGCGCAGTGTTTGGCCGTTTCTCGCAACCTAGGATTAGCTGATGGCGATGCGCGTATCAATCCAAACGGTGGAGCGATTGCGTTGGGTCATCCCCTCGGTATGTCAGGTGCGCGTATTGTGCAAGCGGCTGTTAATCAGCTTGTTCGTTCGCAACAGCGTTATGCCCTTGCTTCGATGTGTGTAGGCGTAGGAATGGGGTACGCGGTGGTGATTGAGCGGGTGTGGGGGAATGAAGGTGTTTAACAACCTGATTGATTCTGCATAAAATAAAACGTATTTCGCCTACCCATTTTTTGACTAATTGTTGGAAATTTGCATTATTCCAATAATTAGTCAATTTTGGTTTAAATAAACCTATGAGGTTTGAAAATTAAACAAGTACGAAACCTCATAGGTTGGCAAGGTTTTTAAAACCTTTTAGGTTTCGCCCATCGCAACATGACCAAAAAGCAAGAACAACAAATCATATTACTTCTGGGCGCCTTGCAAGGTATCGGGCCATTTTCGACCGATATGTACTTGGCTGCATTTCCTACCATAGCACAAGACTTGAATGTAACTATCGCCGAAGTGGCCTACTCGATGAGTAGCTATTTTGTGGGGATTTGTTTGGGACAACTTCTCAACGGTCCGTTAGTAGATCGTTTTGGACGTAAAAACCCCCTTCTCATCATGCTGGGGCTGTACATCATTGCAAGTATTGGCTGTTCGCTGGTCAATTCCGTGGAAGGGTTAATCCTACTTCGATTTTTTCAGGCCATCGGAGGAAGCATGGGAATGGTCGCCAACCGCGCTATTGTTCGCGACGTTTTTCCTGCCAATCGTTTGGCGCAAGTATTTTCAACCATGACCTTGGTGATGGGCATTGCCCCCATCATTGCGCCCTCGGTAGGTGGTTTTGTGGTGATAGGTATGGGCTGGAGGGCTATTTTCTGGGTGTTAGCGGCTTTTGCTACTCTTATTCTGGTATTGGTTTATTTATATTTACCCGAGTCCAGAGGAAAAGACCGAAGTGTATCACTGAAACCAAAAGCCGTACTCACTGATTTTTATTCGATTATCCAAAACCGCGCTTTTATCGGTTTTACCATCGTAGCCGCCATGAATACGGCGGGGATTTTTGCCTTCATTGCCAACGCCCCTTTTGTCTATATGAAACTCCTTGGCCTCGACGAGCGAACTTTTGGCTGGGTATTTGGCCTCAATGCAGCCTCGTTTGTGGTTGGAAGCCAGTTAAATAGGTGGTTGCTAAAATACCATTCAAGCGAGACTATCGCGCTGAGGGGTTTACTCGTCCAAGCTGTTATGGGCATCGGATTGGTATTGGTAGTAGCTTTTCAATACCTCTCCTTAGGAAGTTTGATGGCCCTCGTTGCGGTGTACACGTTTTGTTTGGGAATGATTGGGGCCAATGCGATGGCCTTAGCTATTCGCCCTTTTTCTAAAAATGTAGGCTCTGCTACGGCATTACTCGGTAGTTTTCAGATGGGAGCGGGTGCAGTGGCATCGGCTGCTTGCAGTTATTTTGACGACGGTACCGCCATGCCCATGGTGGGCGTCATGGCCATCGTAGCGTTTATTGGGTTAGCTGGTTTGTGGTTCGGTGCTAATCATATTCAACCATTCGACAAAAATGACGAAGCTGTTTTCGCGGGAGACCATTGATTTTTTACTAAACGAAGTCATTGAAGTTGAACGATTGCTTCAATGGGATTACTTTCATGCGCATAGCTCCGAAACGTTCGCTATGACGCTCGATACTGTGACGGAGATTAGCCAGCGAATCATGCAGGCCAATTACGTATCCTCTGACCGAAATCCTCCCCAGTTAGAAAACGGAAAAGTGTCGGTGCATAGCGGGGTCCATGACTTTATCAAGGCGTATGCAGAGACAGGATTGTTATCGGCCACGTTTCCATTTGAGTGGGAAGGCCAACAGCTACCCAAGACGGTCAACGCTGCCGTCGAGTTTATCTGTATGTGTGGGCACAATAGCTTCATTATGTTTACCGACCTCATGGTGGGTTGTGCCAATTTGATTTTAAGTTACGGTACCGAGGCCCAAAAACAGGAGTTTCTCCCCAAATTACTATCGGGACAGTGGGGAGGAACCATGTGCCTGACGGAGCCACAAGCGGGAAGCTCCTTGGCCTCGATTAGTACCAAAGCTGTTCCACAGGAAGATGGTACGTACAAAATCAGCGGGCAAAAAATATTCATTTCGTCGGGTGACCACGATGCAACCGAGAACATTCTTCACCTCGTTTTGGCACGCATCGAGGGCGCATCGCAGGGGACAAAAGGCATCTCTCTTTTTATTGTCCCGAAAACTAAGACAGAAATTCCCTCAACGGGGGCTAATAATGACGTTGTTTCCATTGGTATATTTCACAAAATGGGACAAAAGGCGACTCCTGCGTTGCATTTAGGATTTGGACAAGACAACAATTGTATTGGCTATTTGCTGGGACAACCACACCAAGGCTTATCGCAGATGTTTCAAATGATGAACAGTGCGCGCTTGGGAGTAGGTATGACGGGGATTGCGATTGCCTCAGCGGCCTATCAGACATCGTTGGCGTATGCTAAAGAACGTACCCAAGGAAAAGGATTGTCGCTCGCATTGGCCAATGAAGACTCGGTTGCTATTATCCATCACCCCGATGTTCGCCGAATGTTGTTGACCCAGAAGTCAATTGTTGAAGGGACGTTGGCCTTTATTTTTCAGTGTTACTATTACCTCGATTTATTGAAAGTGAGTCAAACGGAGGATGAACGCAAAAAGTACGATGCGTTGCTCGAATTGCTCACACCAGTGGCCAAAACCTACGGGGCTGAAATGGGCATTGTAGCCGTCAATCAGGGGTTACAAGTGCTTGGTGGGTATGGATATACCGAGGATTTTGGGTTGGAACAAATGGCGCGAGATGTACGCATCATGAGTATCTATGAAGGAACGACAGGGATACAGTCACAAGCGCTTTTGGGTCGGCAAATCACCAGAAACAAAGGTGTTGCGCTGAAATGGTGGCGGCAAGAAGTTGAAGTTGATTTGGCTAAGGCAGAAGCGTTGAAGGAACTGACTGCTTACAGTGCAAGGTTGAGGGAGGCGTTGGAGCAATTTGAACAGGTGACCAACCACTTGTTGACGTTTGCGGCGTCAGGCGATAACGAAGCCTTTTTGGCCGATGCGACCCTCTACATGGAGTTGTTTGGTATTCTGAATGTGGCATGGCATTGGCTCAAAATTGGCATTGTTGCTCAACAAAAGTTAGCGACCAAGCCTTTGAATACAGACTTTTATCAGTCGAAAATCCACACGATGAAATTTTACTATACTTACGAAGTGACAAAAATTGACTACTTATCCAAGGTGTTAATGGGTAATGAAAAACTAACGCCGATGGGTGAAACGGAAGTCATTCTATACTAAACAAACCCACAAAAGGGCTAAACTATGAGCATACTAATTATCGGTGGTGGCATTGGAGGATTGACCACTGCTCTTCGCCTTCATCAGGCTGGTTTTGAAGTAAAGGTGTTTGAATCGGTCAAAGAAGTAAAACCTCTTGGCGTTGGAATCAATACCCTACCGCATTCGGTGAGGGTGCTTACCAACCTTGGCCTCCAAGGTATTTTGGCAAAAAATGCGATTGAAACCACTGATTTGGTTTACTTTAATAAGTTTGGCCAACAGTTTTGGACAGAACCTCGCGGTCGGTTTGCGGGCTATAAATGGCCTCAGTTTTCCATTCACCGAGGCACGTTACAAATGATTTTGTGGGAAGAAGCCAAGCGAGTACTTGGGGAAGAACGCCTTATTTCTAATCACCACTTGGCGCGTTTTGAGCAAAATGAAACGGGAGTAACTGCGTATTTTATCAACCGAGAAACGGGTGAAAATAGTAGAGTGGAAACGGGTGAGTTACTCATTGGCGCGGATGGAATTAACTCGGTGGTACGTCAACAGCTGTATCCCAACGAAGGGCCTCCTGTCTATTCCGAAAATGTACTCTACCGTGGTACAACGCGCATGAAGCCTTTTTTAAACGGTAGTTCGATGGCGATGATTGGGAGTATGCAGCAAAAAATGGTGGTGTATCCCATTGACCCCACGCCCGATGCAGATGGGAATTACCTCATCAATTGGGTAGGTAATTTGAAAGAAGGAAAATCGAGATTGACGGCCCGCGACTGGAACCGCGAAGCTGATAAAGCAAGGTTGGTAGATATCTATAAAGAATGGACGTTTGACTGGTTGGATGTTCCTGCCATGATTAACGGAGCCAAAGCTGTCTATGAGTTTCCAATGTCGGATCGTGACCCGCTTTCTCGCTGGACGTTCGGGCGGGTAACCCTTCTGGGAGATGCTGCTCACCCCATGTATCCGATTGGTTCCAACGGGGCATCGCAGGCGATTCTTGATGCGGATTATTTGGCAGAATGTCTGTTAACTTCAGAAAACGTAGTCGAAGCGTTGGAAGCCTATGACAAAGAACGCGTTCCTGCGGCGGCCAAAGTAGTCCTTCAAAACCGAGCGAAAGGCCCCGATCAAATCATGGACATGATGGAAGAGCGTTTTCCACAAGGCTTTACGCCTGACGAAATTCCCCATGAAGAATTGGCAAACGTGATGGACCATTATAAAAAAATTGCGGGCTTTGATGTCCAAACCTTGAACCAGAAAGGGTAAAAAAGTAAACCCAAACGATTAGGCAGTAGGCAAATGTGTTTCTTTTAACGGATAACAAACATGGAATTAGAATTTGCATTTGAATTAAGCGTAGAGGTATCGGCCATTCAGGTGATGGGAGATACTCACCGTGGCAATCGTCGTATGATTCCGATTACGGGAGGTACGTTTGAAGGGCCAGCCATCAGCGGAAAAATACAAGCAGGTGGCTACGATTGGCAAGTAATTCGTCCCGATGGCGTGGCAGAATTGGACGCCCGCTATGTATTAGAAACCGAAGATGGAGTACTGATAACCATTGTCAATCAGGGGCTTCGTCGTGGCTCTGCCGAGGTGATGAAACGGCTGGCCGAAGGCAAAGACGTAGAGCCTTCAGCGTATTATTTTCGCTCGATTCCTATTTTTGAAACCGCCGACCCCAAGTATGTATGGTTGAGTCAATCGGTGTTTGTGGCGACGGGGATTAGGAGGCCCGACAAAGTACTGATTCAGGTGTATAAAGTAAACTAAGCTTAGAGAGTTGTAGTTTTAGTAAGTGTATCTTCAAAAATCAACCTAAAATACTTAAGCAATGATTAATAAAGTGGTAAGTGGCGCGGCAGAAGCCGTGGCCGATATACAAGATGGAGCCGTGCTGATGCTGGGGGGATTTGGGCTTTGTGGTATTCCCGAAAATTGCATTTCGGCCTTGGTGACGAAAGGAGTTAAAGAGTTGACCTGCATCTCCAACAACGCAGGTGTCGATACTTTTGGAATAGGACTTATGCTACAACAGCGGCAAGTCAAAAAAATGATTTCGTCGTATGTCGGTGAAAATAAGGAGTTTGAGCGTCAGCTACTTTCGGGAGAGTTGGAAGTCGAACTCATTCCACAGGGAACGTTAGCCGAGCGTGTACGGGCAGGAGGAGCAGGAATTCCCGCGTTTTTTACGCCTGCGGGGGTTGGTACCGAAGTGGCAGAGGGGAAAGAAGTTAGGGAGTTTAACGGAAAAAAGTATTTGCTCGAATCGTGGTTACGCGCTGATTTTTCGATTGTAAAAGCTTGGAAAGGGGATACATCAGGGAACTTAGTGTTCCGCGGTACAGCCCGAAATTTCAATCCTATGATGGCCTCAGCGGGGAAAATTTGCATTGCCGAAGTAGAAGAATTGGTTCCCGCAGGCACCCTCGACCCCAACGAAATCCACGTACCAGGTATCTACGTTCAGCGAATTTTTGAAGGGAAAAATTATGAAAAACGAATTGAGCAGCGGACGGTAAGTACTTCAGTTTCTGAAAAAGAAACAAATACCCCCTCCCTACAGGGGAGGGCTGGGGTAGGGTTGGACAAATTCGGCATCGCCAAACGCATCGCCAAAGAACTCCGCGACGGTTACTATGTCAACCTCGGCATTGGAATCCCCACTTTAGTCGCCAATTACATCCCCGAAGGTATCAACGTGGTGCTTCAATCCGAGAATGGCTTATTGGGTATTGGACCGTTCCCGACCGAAGAAAACGTGGACGCCGATCTCATCAACGCAGGTAAACAAACCGTGACGATGCAAGCAGGTTCATCGTTGTTTAGTTCGGCAGAGAGTTTTGCCATGATTCGCGGCGAGCACGTGGACTTGACGATTTTGGGTGCGATGGAAGTGGCCGAAAATGGGGACATCGCCAACTGGAAAATTCCAGGTAAGATGGTGAAAGGCATGGGCGGTGCGATGGACTTGGTAGCCTCGGCCAAAAATATCATCGTAGCCATGCAGCATGTCAACAAAGCAGGCGAGTCTAAGTTATTGAAACGCTGTACGTTACCGCTGACAGGGATTGGATGTGTGAAAAAAATCGTGACCGAATTGGGCGTCTTTGAAGTAGTGCCCGAAGGAGGTTTTAAGCTACTCGAAATTGCTCCAGGAATTACGGTCGAATATGTTCAGTCGGTGACAGAAGGAAAACTGATTGTGGAAGGCGACGTGCCTGTGATTGAGGTGTAAATAAAAATTGGACAATATGAAGAAACACCCCAAATTAGCTGATGTATTTGGGGTGTTTGTATTTAATTTCCCAAAAATGGATAATCAACGTAGCCTTTATCTCCTCCGCCAAACATTGTGGTTCGATCGGGTTGGTTTAAGGGAGCGTTTAACTCAAAACGCTTGGGCAAATCAGGGTTTGCTAAAAACAATGAGCCATAGCCAATCATATCGGCATTGCCTTTTTGTAATAATGCGCTACCAGTTTCTCTATTGTATGCCGTGTTTGCAATGAGTGTTTTTTTGATGAATGGCCCAAAAATTTCAATTTCATCAGTAGTAGGGTAGCCTGTAGGAAGTGGAAACATGGGGCTTCTCCTCATCAATTCAACAAAGGCAAAATCTATTTTATGGAGCTCTTTTAGTAAATATGTAAAAGTAGCTGTTGGGTTTTCCAATAAAATATTGCCATACGGATGAAACGGGGAAAGTTTTATTCCCACTTTATCTCCTCCAATTGCCTCTGTCAAAGCGTACATTAATTCTAAAATGAATCTACTATTGTTCTCAATACTCCCACCGTATCGGTCTGTCCGCTGATTAGCACTTTCTGCTAAAAATTGATTGGGTAAATAGCCGTTTGCTCCGTGTAGTTCTACCCCGTCAAAACCAGCTTCAATGGCGTTTTTAGCAGCTTGCACATAATCTGCAATGATGTTTTGTATATCTGATGCAGATAACGCCCGCGGAGTTTCGTAATCTTTCGGCCCTTGGGATGTAAAGTGTTTCATCCCTTCAATTTTAATGGCTGAAGGAGCAACTGGTAATTCGCCTTTTTTGTCGATAGAGTGTCCAATGCGACCAGTATGCCACAGTTGAGCGAAAATAATACCACCAGCTTCGTGTACTGATTTCGTGACATTTTTCCACGCATCTATCTGGGCTTGTGTGTACAAACCTGGAGTGAGAGGGCTACCAATGGCTTGCTCAGAGATGTTGATGGCTTCCGAAATGATTAACCCAGCACTTGCACGTTGCGTATAATACAGTACCGTTGAGTTGCCTACTACTCCGTCGGCATTGGCACGACTTCTGGTCATGGCTGTCATTGCCATTTTGTTTTTTAACTCTAATTGTCCAAGAGTTATTTTTTCTAAAAGCTTCATGGTTTGTTATTATTTTGTACTTGAATCTGTTTTAACTTTTGGAAAAGACTCCCAAATAAGTGTGATTTTTGAGTGACCAAACTTAAAACAACACCTCAATGGGAGTCTTGAACAAAGATATAATTGAAACGTGGATAATACCACATTTAACCGTTGGCAGCC
>JBGAUP010000328.1:0-5980 GCA_044228585.1 Runella sp.
AATTATTTAGACACCCTTGGTTCTACTTGCGGAGCATTACTTCCAACAGGAAATGTAAAAGACATCATTGAAGGTATCGAAGTTACGTGTATTGACAACGGAATGCCTATCGTCATCATGCGGGCCAGCGATTTTGGCTTGATAGGCAACGAAAGCAAACAAGTATTAGAAGGCAACCAACTACTAAGGCAAAAAATAGAGGCCATTCGTCTCAAAGCAGGTTTTTTGATGAATCTGGGAGATGTAAAAGACCAAACCATTCCCAAAATGTGTTTGGTTTCGCCCCCCGAAAATGGTGGTGTTGTCAATACCCGTATGTTCATTCCGCACGTGGTACACGAAGCCATTGGCGTTTTGGCAGCGGTATCGGTGGCTACGGCCTGTGTTATACCGAATACAGTGATAAGTGATGAGCGAGAAGTGATGAGTAAAGGAGAGTTCTTATATTCATCCCCCATATCTCATCATTCATCACTAAGTATTGAGCATCCTTCGGGTGAATTTACCGTAAATCTTGAATACGAATTTATTGACAATCAAATTAATATCTTAAAATCGGGCGTTATTCGCACAGCTCGAATTTTGAGCAGAGGTGAGGTATTTATTCCTTAATTGATTTCCGCTTTTTCAGTAATCTGAAACACTTCCGAAAACCATTTTATCTGTTATTGGCTTCGCCCTTTTCGGTCGCAAATATTTCCGTTTTACTTTGATTTTTACACTCAAAATATAACTAACTGCTACATTTGAAGCTGTTTATCAAAGCGTATGCCATGACAAAAAATTCTGCTATAAAACGGTTCGTTTGGGGCGTCTCGCTGTTTGTAGCAGTCTTTGTCAATTTTCCCATTATTGTACTGAACTTACCCCGACTGTCAAGGCCCATCGTGCAGTTGGACATTACCATCCAAATCGTCTTTAGTTTTATTTACGCCTTGGTTTTTATCCAATGGATTTATAAAGCTACTAAACGAAATGACTCCCTTGCCAAGCAATGGGGCGGGGGAATGTTGATGCTAATTGCCTACATTATAGCTTTGACTTCGGCCAACACAGTGATTATTGGACTCCCTCTCAAAACAGCTTCGACAGTGGTGACGCGGGGAGTGCTGATGGCCGTGATTACGTATTTTTTTAGCCGTTTTATGACCGAAACGGACAAGAAAAACGAAATATTAATCGAAAATGAGCAACTCAAACACGAGAATCTACTGGTACAACTCACTTCGCTCAAAAACCAACTTAACCCTCATTTTTTATTTATAGAGAAGGACAGAACCTATTGGAATAAAGCCTAAAATAAGTGCAGTTTTGCGACATGAAAAAGAAAATAGCCATAAGCGAACCTGAACGACTGGCAAAGTTCATGCACTCTTTTGATCAAAATCATAGCGATGATTTTAAGGCATTGGTACTACATCTTATTCATCAATCGAATGTTGAAACGGTTTCTGCTCAAATAGGCATTGCCCAGAGCACACTATACGACTGGCAATCAGACTGGAACAAAAAAAAGAGTCTGGATTAAAAAACCGCCAAGGTCAAGGTGGCGGAGCCAAGTCCAGACTAACTGAATCTCAAAAAGAAGAGCTCAAAAAAATACTTATTGCAGAAGCTGACTTTTGGACTTGTGGCCGAATTGTCAATTTAATCAAAGAACGTTTTTTAGTGACCTATACCAAACGTCAAGTGCAAAGACTTTTACGTCGAATGAAAATGTACTGTTATAAGCCTCAACCAAGGGATTTCAGGCAATCTGAGCATCATAAAGAGCAGTTCAGCCAACGCCTACAAGCGGTTGCTGATGTACTTGGCATGGGAACTAAGAACATCGCTAAGATGGCTATCGCTTTTGGTGACGAGTCCACTTTCCAATTGTATTGTAACAACACTCGTGTCTGGTCGTTTCATAAAAACATCATTCGTAAGGTAAATACTTCTAAAACGAAGCAAAATTGTTTCGGATTTTATGCTGTCAGGGGTAAAAGTTTACTAATCCCTATTCAAAAAGGAAATGAAGAAACTTTCCTTAAAATGCTTGATAAAATCAAAGAACAGCACTTAGACTATGATGGCATTATTTTGATTTGGGACAATTATCCAGCACATATCACACCTGCAATTGAACGAAAAGCTGCCATTCTTGGCATTTGTATTGTCAATTTACCTACTTACTCCCCTAACCTCAATCCGATTGAAAGACTTTGGAAAACCATCAAGGAGGAAATAGGCACTAATGGAGTTATCGCGAACTTAGCTCAACTCAATGAACTCCTACAAGATGCCTTTGAGAAGGCTTCAAAATCTATATCATTTGCCAAAAAATGGATTGATGATTTCTGGAATCCCATTTTTTGGAATAGTCCAATTTATTCTTCCAAGTAGTTTTGTCGCTATCTATAATTCGCTCAATACCCTCAGTTGGTTAATCAACGAAGACAAAGCCAAAAGCCAACGCTACCTCCAAAAACTTTCGCAGGTCTTGCGGTATTCGTTGAGTATGCAAGAGCAGTCGTTGGTATCACTAAAAGAAGAATTGGCGTTGGTCGAAAACTATATTTTTCTTCTCAAGATGCGATTTGGCAATAACCTAATCGTAAACACAAAAGTAGCAAACACCGAGCCCTATCGAATCCCCCCGTTGTCGCTTCAACTATTAATAGAGAATGCCATTAAACACAATGTCATTTCATCGGCCAGTCCCTTAATGATTGACATTGTGTTGCAAATCAATGATAAAACGATGAGCGTCTGTAACTCGCTGCATCTAAAACCCAATTCAGCCGGAACAGGCATCGGATTGGTCAATCTCAATCAACGTTTCAAGTTACTGACCAACAACGAAATCGAAATTAAACAAAATACGGCATCATTCTGCGTGATTTTGCCCTTGATTACTTAGTGGCTTTGGCCTCTTTTTGCACAAAATACCCGATGTAGATGATGAATATGGTAATTATCGAAGATGAACCTGCCGCAGCAAGCCAACTGAAATTCCTCCTGCATGAACTCGAAGTAGCACATCGCGTGTGTGCCATCATCGAAACCGTACAGGAAGGTATCAAATGGTTTACTTCTAACCCGCCTCCTGACCTTATTTTTTCCGATATTCAATTGGCCGACGGGATTTCGTTTGAGATTTACGAACAAATTCAACTCCAAACCCCTATCATTTTCACAACGGCTTTTGACGAATACGCCATTCGGGCCTTCAAGCTCAACAGCGTTGACTATCTATTGAAACCCATTGATGAAGATTCGCTTCGTTTTGCAATAGAAAAATTCCAAAGCCAACAACTGGTAAAACAAGAAACACTGAATAAACTCATTGAACAACAAGCGTTTGTACCCAAAAACTACCGAAAAAGCTTTTTAGTAAAATACCGCGACAAACTATTACCCATCAAAACCAGCGAGTTTGCCTATTTTTTCATCGAGAACGGTTTGGTGTTTGGGCAACTCCACGAGGGCAAAAAACACGTCATGGATTTCAAACTTGAAGACCTCGAAAGCCAACTCGACCCCGTTGAGTTTGTGAGGGCAAACCGTCAGTTCATACTGTCGCGCGAAAGCATTGTCGAAATCGAATCCCATTTCAATAGCCGCGTCAATGTGAGGGTACAACCTGCGGCTTCGTTGCCCATTATTATAAGCAAAGAAAAAGTAACCCTTTTTAAAAGATGGTTTGAAGAACCCTAAAACGACGATTCACTTGCTATTTTTTCCGATTCACTTTCAAACAATTTATTTATGTCAACACGGCGGCATTTTTTAGCGTCAATTCATTTGTAAGTAACCATTAAAATCACATTTTTTATGAAACTAAACAGTTTTCTCGCAAGCGTCGTGCTTTCTACAACATTTCTAATCATTGCTTGTAACAAAACCGAAGATACGGTCACCCCTACTACTTCGACAGCCACCGTCGGCGCGCTGAATTGTTCATCGGCGACCTTTTCGGCTACTGCTACGGCAAGCACCGCCTATACGGCCACAGCCACTGTACCCTACACGGGCGGAAACGGGGCAGCGTATTCGGCAGGTTCGGCCATTACATCTGCGGGCGTCACGGGCCTAACGGCTACTTTAGCAGCAGGTACTTTGGCCTCGGGCGCAGGTTCGGTAGTTTTTGCCATTACGGGTACTCCATCGGCAAGCGGTACAGCCTCATTTGCCATTTCGGTAGGTGGACAATCCTGTACTTTAGCACTTACGGTCAATGCAGCAAGTACTTCAACGGGCGGAACAGCTTGGTCGGTTGAAACAGACATTGCCAACATTGTGGCGGCAGCAGAGGCGTTCAAAACGACACTTTCTTCCTCTCAATTATCGTCAGCTCAATACAGCTATACCGTAGCGCAAGCAAAACTTTGGAGTAATTTACCCCAATCGCTCTACAAAGGTCGCGTCGGTTTGGCTTCAAGTACATTTTCGGCGACGCAATGGACGGCATTTTACAATCTTTTGAAAGCAGCTACCGGAACAGGAACCAACGAGGGCAACGAAGAATACGCTGGAATTGTGGATGCTGACGATTATCTCAGGGCCAATGGCGGTGATAGCGGCTATGGTTCTGGCAATTATTACATCGGATTTTTGGGAACTCCAAGCGCAACAGGGCTGTGGTGTTTGCAAATCGGAGGACACCACGGCACGATTATTTATACCTACAATGGCGGCAAAATGACAGGTGGTACGCCCTCTTTCCGTTCGACCGAACCTTATCCTACGTGGGTTTCGACCAATACCAGTAAAACGGTACAGCCTTTGGTGCAAGAAACTGCCGCTTTTGCCAACTTCCTGAAAGGCTTGAGTACTTCTGAACTCGCTACGGCCAAGCGTACGGCAGCACAAAATGACATCATCGTTGGTCCCCAAAAAGACGGCACTTTCCCCACCACTAAAACAGGCGTAAAAGCAGGTAACCTCACCGCAGCTCAAAAAGATTTGTTATTAGCAGCCATCAAAACCTACGTGGACGATTTGGACGACAAAGCGGCAGCAGCAGTATTGGCAAAATATAAATCTGAATTGGACGAAACGTACGTGTCTTACTACGGCGGCACAACCATGGCCGAAAAAGGCGATTACATCCTGATAGACGGCCCAAGTGTATGGATTGAATGGTCAATGCAAAGCGGAATTATCATCAAAAATGGTGTACACCCTCACTCGGTTTGGAGAGATAGAAAAGCAGATTATGGTGGAAATTAACAGCCAGCCCCCCTACCCCCAATGGGGGAGTTCTTTTATGCGCCATTTAGGGGTAAAAGTTGTATTGGTTGTGCTGTTTTTGCTCCCCCTTCGGGGGCGGGGGGGGCTATTTGCCCACCCCATGCCCAACTCAATGGTGGTGCTGAACATCCACGAAAAGCACATTTCGGGAGAACTCATGCTGCCATTAAGCGAGCTACAGTCGGCCATCGGGATGGAAGTCAATGACAACTCCCACCGTTTGGTCGAACGGCTGGGCGATTCGTTGCGGTTGTACCTGATGCAGCATATCCGCCCAAAGAGTTTTGAAGGGAAGCCGTGGACAGTAAAATTAGGTGCGCTGAAAGTCATCGAAAGCAAAGACAAGGTAGTAGGCGAATACAAAGAATTGGTGGTGGAATTTGAAATGGCCCCTCCCCAGAATTACGACCTCCGAAACTTCTACTTCGATTATGACGTGATTTTGCACCAAGTAGCCAGTCACAAAGCACTCGTACACGTGAGGCAAGACTGGGAACAAGGGTTTGTACGTGAAGACACCACTACGCTGCAAGTAGGCGTGATTGAGTGGGACATTGTAAACGGTAAATTATCGCCCTTTCAGGTCAGTTTGCAGCAAGGAAGTCTTTGGAAAGGCTTTGAGAACATGGTAAAGTTGGGCATTTCGCACATCAAAGAAGGTACCGACCATATTCTTTTTGTACTGACGCTATTGTTGGCAATCCAGCCCCCCAATAGGAAAGAAAGAATAAAAAGCTCCCCCTCT
>JBGAUP010000329.1:0-5961 GCA_044228585.1 Runella sp.
CGGGCGGGCGCAATAAGCTCATTGACAAATCTCCCACTTTAGCTCCCGAAAAGCTCGCTTTACCCGAAACTTACCAGAAGCGCTTTACCCCCGAACAAATCAAAGAATACGAAAACCGATTTAAAGAGTATAAGGCGCGGAAGGAAGGAAAAAAGTAAGGGTTAAAAGATAATTGCTTGTGCATTAATGCTTGAAACTATACAGTTTTAGAATGAAACATTTTAAAACTGTATAGTTTCAAGAGAATACGCGTTAAAAATGGCTATTCGCTATTTAAGTTCAAGCTCACCTATGCTGGAAGTAGCTTCTCCTCTTAGTTTCAGGAAGTCTGCTTTCATTTTCTTCAATATCGTTGGGTTCGATTGGGCTAAGTTATTTTTTTGTGAAGGGTCTTTTTTTAAATTATACAGCTGGTAGTCTGTATCTATTCCAGATTCAATATTCACTGCCTCGATGAGTTTATTCCCTTTGTAGGGAGGTATCATCACCCATTCACCTGACCTGATTGCTGTCTTTGAACTGGCCTCAAGAATTAAGTTCTCGCGGCCTTTCATTGAGAGTCCCAATAAAGCCTTGCTTAAATCTTGCCCGTCCTGAACCTCGGCCTTAACACCAATAAGCGAGGCTAAAGAATTGAGGAGGTCAATTTGGCAAACCAAGGCATCAGATACTTTGGGTTGTATTTTTCCCTTCCAATAAGTGATAAAGGGTACGCGTGTTCCCGCATCAAAAAGGCTATACTTCCCTCCTCTGAGCACCCCTGCAGGCGTATGTTGCCCAAGCTTTTCTACCGCCTCATCAAAATACCCATCATTAAGAACGGGGCCATTGTCGCTCGAAAAAACAATAAGGGTATTGTCTATGAGCTTTTGCTCTTCGAGGGTTTTGAGCAACTCACCTACGGCCCAGTCGGCTTCCAATATTACATCACCACGAGGGCCTAATCCCGACTTACCTACAAACCTCGGATGAGGAGTACGCGGCACGTGCGGCTGCTGCATGGCATAGTAGAGGAAGAAAGGCTTATTTCTTGGAGTCTTTAGATACGTCTTCACCTTGTTCAAAAAAGTATCTGCCATATCTTCGTCCACCCATTTGGCCGATTGCCCCCCTTTCATAAAACCTATGCGTGGAATACCGTTTACGATGCTATTGTTATGCCCATGATGCCATTTCATTTTTAATAGCTCTGGGTTGTTAACCCCCGTTGGCTCTCCTTCAAAATTTTTATTATAATCTACCTCTATTGGATCGTTTAAATCCAGATTAACTACCTTCCCGTCTTGAATATATACAGTAGGCACGCGGTCTTGGGTGGCTGCTAAAATGTAGGAATAGTCAAAGCCTACTTCGTTGGGGCCTGGCGAAACACGCTCATTCCAGTTGACTATCCCCGTACCTAATCCTAAATGCCACTTACCAATGATCGCCGTTTCGTATCCCGCTTTTTTGAGTACTTTGGGAAGCGTTTGTTGACTTTGGCTAATAATCAAGGGCGCAGTACCAGGTAAGATTTTAGCATCTTTATTGCGCCACGGATATACACCCGTGAGTAAACCATAGCGACTGGGGGTGCAAGTAGCAGAGGTGGCATAGCCATTGGTAAAACGTACGCCACCGTTGGCCAATTTGTCAATATTGGGAGTGCTTAGCTTAGTGGCACCGTAGCAACTTAAATCTCCATACCCCAAATCGTCGAGATAAACAACGATTACATTAGGCGTTGTTTTGCTTTTATACTGACTGTTGTTCGCTTTGGGTATGCAAGCGATTAAACAAATTAGGAGCGAACATAATGTTGCTTTTTGTAGTGAGGTCATGCTTGGATTCATTAGAGTGAAGGTATTAGATTTTTAAACTCAAACAGAATAGGGGATATTACACTCCCGCATGTTTGCCCTAATCATCGGCAATGCAAAAAAGGATAGTAGGATTTTTCTACGCCGCTACTGGGTACATCATAAAAGATAAAATACTAATGAGAGAAAGTTTCATAGTTTTCATCATTTAAATAGGCGGTTACGCGGCACAGATACCTCAATAATTTCCTTTATAAATGTGGTCACCGCGCTTCTGCTGAATGCGTTTGAGCGGAATCTGTAAACCGTTGGTGCTTTCCAACCAGCTCCACACTTGGTCGCGTAGGTCTTTGGCAATTGTCTGATGTTGAGGGCTTCTGATTAAATTATTTATTTCATTCGGATCATTTTGTAAGTCATAAAGTTCATTAGCATCCCACACTCCGTGGTTAAAGATGTATTTGTAACGGTCGGTACGTACCGCAAACATGGTGGGCGTTTGAGGGTAATCATACTCCCAATAATATTCATAAAATGCCCGGTCTTTCCAGTCTGATTTCTGTCCTTTCAGTAAGGGTAAAAACGATTTCCCCTGCATTTGAGGGGGCGTGTTGACACCTGCATACGCCAAAATGGTGGGGGCAATGTCAATGTTTTGAATCACGTTAGTCAGCTTGGTTTTAGGCTGTATGATTGACGGACAACTTACCAGCATCGGCACCCGCATTGACTCCTCGTAGGCGTGGCGTTTGTCAATTAGACCTCTTTCTCCAAAACTAAAGCCGTTATCGCCCATATAAATTACCATTGTATTTTCGGCCAATCCGTTGTCTTCCAAGTATTTCATTACCCGACCTACGCTTTCATCCACACCAAGCAATGTTTCACAATATTGACGATAAAAATCATTAAAACTGATAGTCCCGTGGTATAGATAATCTACTCCGTGCCAACTATATCGCTGATTTTTTACCCAATTGGGCATATCTTTGAGGTTGCTTTTGACCTCGCCCGTTTCGGGGTCTTTGGTGTTTTTACCCCATATTTTACTGGTATCGCTTTTGGTCAGGTACATGGAGACGGGGTACTGAATCGGCATGTCTTTGTACTTACCCGCGTGGCGTTTGGCGGGTTGAAAATCGGCGTGAACAGCCTTGTGCGAGAGGTACAAAAAGAAGGGTTTGTTTTTGTCTTGCTTGCCCATCCACTCAATGGCATAATCGGTCAGCAAATCGGTGGTATAACCATCTTTATGAGTGACCTGTTTACCGTTGATGTTGAATGTAGGGTTGTAATACTGTCCCTGTCCTTTAAAACTCAACCAATAATCAAAGCCAGGTTGCGGGGCATCATCGGCATTGCCCATGTGCCATTTTCCCAGAAAGGCCGTTTTGTACCCAGCCTTTTGTAAATACATCGGAAAAAATTTGGTATTGGCAGGCAACGGTGCAAAATTATCAACTACCTGATGCGTATGCGCATATTGCCCCGAAAGGATACTTGCGCGGCTTGGTGAACAAAGCGCGGTACTCACAAAGGCATTTTGTACGTGTGCTCCCTTAGCAGCCATTCTGTCCAGATTAGGGGTCTGCAACCCTGAAAATTTCTCCATAAAACCCATAGCATCGTAGCGATGGTCATCGGCCAAAATGAAGATGACGTTTTTGGGAGGATTGGCGGCGGTCAGGCTTTTAGGGTGATTAAAACCGGTCAAAGCAATAATGCCAGCCGTAGCGGTCATGCAAAATAGGAAAGCTTTTCTGAACATGATGTAAATATTAAGGTAATATTATCTCGATAATAAGAGTGAGAGAAGCCAGTTTTACTTTAGGGCTTATGCAATCAAATTGTCAATTCGCTGACAAGTAACCTTAGAAAGGTTTTGAACCTTTCTAAGGTTTTTGCTGATAATCGCTGCCTTAAACCAAATTTTGCGTCAGCCTTAATTTATTGAATTTTAAATCCTGCGGGATTTTGCTGCAATTTACTTGCCGAAATAGTTTGGAAAGGAATAGGAGCAATGTAATTGGCTTTTGTTGGTTTTCTTACCAAAGGCACTTGCTCACCAGGGTCTCTTTTGGCCGCTATCTCTTCTACTCTTTCGGATCTCACCAAATCAAACCATCTTTTATATTCGCCTGCCAATTCCCACCCTTTTTCATCAATAATTTGATTCGGGGTAGCTGTGGTGACATCTACCGTAGGATCAGGTTTTTTGAAATCCAATCCTTTGGCACGTCTCCTCACCTGATTAAGAGCTTCGATAGAAGAGGCATTTTGGCCTACACGTGCTTGGGCTTCGGCATATATCAACAACACCTCCGCGTATCTGTAAAGCTCAATGGCTCTGAACCCAGCTGTTTTAACACCGTAGTTTAAGTTTTCGGATATAGTGAATTTTTTATACATGGGGTGAAGCCTTTGGGAAGCCGTATAAACTTTAGTAGCGGGGTTCAAAGTAATAATTTTGCCTCCGCTAACTCCTCTTTGGGGTATATCAGTAGCAAATGTGGCCTCTTTGCGAGCTCCTTCGGGAAAGTCTTTGAAAAACTGTAGCTCAGGATAGGCATCCGACCAACCACCCGCTTCATGAAAGCTAAAGGTTTCAGGATAGACATTGGGCATATTTTCTGTTTCGGAATATTGAACGGAGAAAATAGCTTCTTTACTGTTTTGATTGCTCAAAAGCCATAAATCTTTGATGGGTAAAAGCGTAAAATAGTTCATGTCAATCACCTCTTTTGCTTTTGAAGCGGCCAAAGCATACTTTGATGGGTCTTTGACAGGCCACCCCCCCCAAGTGAGATACAAGTCAGCCAAGAGTGTCTTGGCAGCGGCATTCGAAACTCTACCTACGTTTTTAACGGCTGTGGGTGCAGGAAGACTTTTTTCGGCAATGAGAAGGTCTGATTCAATTTGCTTATAATTTTCAAGAACGGTCGCCCGTTGTTCTTCACCCGTTGGAGCTACGCCATCCAATAAAATCGGTACGTTTCCGTGGGTTCTTACGAGATTAAAATAACTCAGCGCCCTAAAAAAACGTGCTTCACCATCGGCGGAAGCTACAACCGCTGGAGGCGCAGTAGCCGTTTTAAGGCCTTCAATAAGCGTATTGGCGGCATAAATCACTTGCCAATAGCCGTCCCAGCCATGATTCAACCAAATAATTTCCGAATTTTCTCCATTACCATAATCAAAACCGTCAAATACTCTTAGGGGAGCTTTGTTGCCTGCCCACCAAGTAGTAATATCGTCGGCACCATAGGTTGGCGTGCGCAAATAGTGCGGCCCATTATGTACAGTTGCCAACCTTCTATAAACTGGGGCAAGGGCCGCTACTATATCTCCCTCACTTTTAAGGTTATCAATAGAAAACACACTGCTTAAATCCTCTTCAAGGATATTCTGACAAGACTGACTGGGCAGAATGAGCATCAATAAAAGCGACAAACGAATTATATTTTTCATACAATTTGATGCTTGATTTTTAGAAAGTGATTTTGAAACCTGCGGTGTATGACTTACTAATAGGATAAGTGTTAAGGTCAATTCCCAAGTCCACATCAGAGTTGCCAGATGCCGTTGAAACAGGGTCAAATCCACGGTATTTGGTGAGAATAAATAGGTTTTGAGCATTTAAAAACAGTCTTATCCCGCCAATACCCAAGCTTTTAATACCTTCGATATTGTACCCTATAGAAGCATTATTCAAAGATAAATACGACCCATTCTGTATAAATTGAGAAGACAATGCTTGAGTAGTGTTTCTATACGCTGGTATGTTTGAGGGATTAGTTGGTGTCCATCTGTTGACATAGTCGGCATGTACAGCATGAAACTGCTGCGCGCCCAATCCCATCATACGCATGTATTGGAGATTGTAAATATCATTGCCTTGAGAGCCTATAAAGTTGAAGTTAAAATCAATTTTTTTCCAGTTCCCCAAAAAGTTAATACCGTAAGTAAAGTTGGGATTTCCATCGCCCACTATGGTGAGGTCGTCAGATGAAATTTTACCATCTCCATTCACATCCTTGTATTTGGCATCGCCTGGTTTTCTGCCAAACTTGGCCGCTTCGGATTCTTCCCCAATTTGATAAACACCTTCAAATACATAACCCACATAAGAGCTTATCGGCTGACCCACTTGCACTCTTGTAGG
>JBGAUP010000012.1:0-29506 GCA_044228585.1 Runella sp.
GAAGTGAGGATTCCTACCAAAAAAGAAATTAAAGAAATCATTTCCCAAAGCGAAGGCTTGCTAACCATGATGACGATTGCGCCCGAAATTTGGCCTGAAGAATTGTTACAACTCATTCAAAACAGTTCGATTATCTTGTCGCTGGGCCACACCAACGCCACGTACCAACAAGCCAAAAGCTACTTTGCCAACGGTATTCATTTGGCCACGCATCTCTACAATGCCATGCGCCCCTTTGAAAGCCGCGAACCTGGCGTAGTAACGGCCATTTGGGATACTCCTACGGTCAATGCCAGCATCATTGTGGACGGCTATCACTGCGATTTTGCCACAGTACGCATTGCCAAACAGCTCATGGGCGAACGGCTCTTTCTGATTTCGGATGCCACTTTGGCCAAAATTGAACCCATGCGGTTTGTATTTGAAGACTTTACGGCCAATTACGATGGTCAACGCCTCCTCAACGACGATGGTCTGTTGGCAGGTTCTGCCATTACGCTCATAGAGGCTGTCCGAAACTGTATCCAGTACGTGGGGATTCCCAAAGACGAAGCATTCCGAATGGCCTCCACTTACCCCGCCCAACACCTTGGAGTGGGTGACCGATATGGAAAAATAAAGGCGGGGTATAGGGCTGATTTTGTGATATTGGATGAAGGGCAAAAAGTAGTAAATCAAGTGAAAAGTGGTAAATTTAGTGCTTAAAAAAACAGGAACATGAAATCAACTTTCAAAAACGTTTGGCCGTATCAAAAAGACGCCAAGAACCTGCCCGTGGCAGATGTGGAAACTGCGATTCCTTTTTACGAAACCGTCATGGGATTCCAGTTGGTGTCTCGCAGTGAAATACCGTTTAAGTCGGTACTACTCGAACGCGACGGCGTTCAAATCGGTTTGGCCGAAAATGGCGGAGACCCTACCCAAGACGGATGTTTTTTTGAGGTGGACAATGCCGAAACCGCTTTCGCCGAGCTAAAATCCAACGGCCTTGAACAGGAGAAACCCGATTTTACCTTCCAAAATTATTCTCGTCTCTTCAAAGTCTTTTTTGTAGTAGCTCCCGATGGGCTTTGTTATTGCCTCGGCGAACCGCAATAAGCCCAAGTCAAAAAACGCATTTACCCCCATCTCCTTTTTGCCTATGATTACTCATAGTCTTAATTCTGCAATTATTACCCCCTGCTGAACTATATTATTGAGTTCAAAAAGCAAACACTACGCTAATGATGGTTAATATCGTTATAGAAACCCTCATACGAAATCCCTACTTTTGGGTTTTAAAATCAATGACTACTGATTTACCCCTGTGGTTTGATTATCAAATCAGCAATAGATAAACGTCCCCATTGGGGGGTGGGGCTTTTCCTACGATGAAAAATTACATAAAACATGACCCTTGGTGCATTATCGAAGAAGGATTTTATCCCGAATACAACGAAATCACCGAAAGTCTGACCAGCCTTGGCAATGGTCGTATGGGCCAACGAGGCAACTTTGAAGAAAAATTTTCGGGCAAAACACTACTCGGAAACTACATCGCAGGGGTGTTTTATCCCGACAAAACCCGTGTAGGTTGGTGGAAAAATGGTTATCCACGCTACTTTGCCAAAGTCCTCAATGCCTGCAATTGGATAGGAATCAATGTTGAAATAGAAGGCGAAACCCTCGATTTGGCTACTTGCCCCGTGTCTGACTATACACGAGTGCTCAACATGAAAGAAGGAATCTTGGACCGTAGCTTCGTGGCTACCCTGCCAAGTGGTAAACAAGTACAGGTACAAGCCCAACGTTTTTGTAGTATTGTGGACGATGAAGCAGGGGCTATCCGCTACGCCATCACCCCGCTTAATTTTGATGGAAAAATTACGTTGACCCCCTCTTTAGATGGCGACATTAGCAACAAAGATTCCAACTATGGCGAAAAGTTTTGGGATGAAATTCGGAAAGAAACCGCCTTTGGTGAAGCCTATCTCGAAATGCGCACCAAAGATACCCCTTTCAAAACCGAACTTTTCAACGTATGTACGGGCATGAAAATTGACATCACGCTCAACGGAAAAAGGCTTGATTTTCAGAGTAAACCCGTTAAGGCGGAGAAATACGTGGCTTGCGAAATAGAAGTAGCAGCCAAAGTCAATGAAGAAGTCGCTTTGTATAAATATGCCGTCAATTTGGCCTCTTTGAATCACCCCGTGGAGCAGTTGTTGACAAACACCAAAGCCTACATTGGGCGTATTTTTGAAAAAGGCTTTGAACAAATGAAAGCAGAACAAGCCCAGACCTGGGCCGACCGTTGGGCGCAAAACGACATCATCATTGAAGGAGACTCGGATAGTCGCACTGATGCCGCGCAGCAAGGTATTCGTTTTAACATTTTCCAACTCGAACAAACCTACACGGGCGAAGATGCCCGCCTCAATATCGGCCCTAAGGGTTTTACTGGCGAAAAATACGGCGGCAGTACCTACTGGGATACTGAGGCGTATTGCTTGCCGTTTTATCTCGCCACTGCCGACCAAAAAGTAGCCCGTAACTTACTGATTTACCGACACAAACACCTCCAAAAAGCCATCGAAAACGCTGCTATGTTGGGCTTTAAAGACGGCGCGGCGCTGTATCCGATGGTGACCATGACGGGCGAAGAATGTCACAATGAATGGGAAATCACCTTTGAAGAAATCCATCGCAATGGCGCAATTGCCTATGCCATTTATGACTATGTACGATACACGGGTGATGAAGTCTATTTGGCCGAATACGGCTTAGAGGTGTTGATTGGTATTGCGCGTTTTTGGGCACAGCGCGTCAACTGGTCGAATGATAAGAAAAAGTATGTGATGTTGGGCGTAACTGGCCCCAACGAATACGAAAACAACGTCAACAACAACTGGTACACCAACTACCTCGCCGCATGGTGCTTGCGCTATACTTTATCAGTAATCAGCAGTCAGCAGTCGGCAGTCGGCAGCCGGCAGTCAATAGCCGATGAGGAGTTAGTGAAATGGCAACACATTGTGGACAACATGTACTATCCTTACGACGCCGAACGGCAGGTGTTTTTACAGCAAGATGGTTTTTTGGACAAAGAACTGTTGACTGTTGACGATATCAAAGAACACCGCCCTATCAACCAAAAATGGTCGTGGGATAGAATTTTACGGAGCTGTTTTATCAAACAAGCCGATGTGTTGCAGGGGCTGTATTTCTTTGAAGATGAGTTTGATACGGACACCCTCCGCCGCAATTTTGACTTCTACGAACCCATGACCGTGCACGAGTCGTCGTTATCGCCTTGCGTACACGTGATTCAGGCTGCCAAACTGGGCTACAACGAAAAAGCCTACGAAATGTACCTACGTACTTCGCGCCTCGACCTCGACGACTACAACAACGACACCGAAGATGGCCTTCACATTACGAGTATGGCAGGTACGTGGATGTCGGTTATCAAAGGATTTGCGGGTATGCGTATCAAAGACAGTAAACTCGCCTTCACACCATTTTTGCCCGAACAGTGGAAAGGCTATTCGTTTAGAATTGGTTTCCGAGGGCAAGTGGTGCGCGTAGCCGTACGCCCAGGCGAAGTGGAGGTTGAAAACCTTTCATCACAGCCGTTGAGCCTCGTCATCAATCGCACTGAAATTACCGTTTCGGCACAGGCTACTGAGGTGGTGAAAGGGTAATTTGTTAATTAGTTAACCAATAAATTCATTTCCCTGACAAGTACTTTGTCACCCTGACGACAGGATGGGTCTAAAACCCTTTCACAAAAAGCGGAGTCTGATGGTTCCGCTTTTTTATGGTTTTTATCATTCAATTAGTGGTATAGCTAACCAAAAAGCACTTTACAAACCTCATTGGCAGATATTCCAAAATGCTTTGACACATCAGTTATAATACCTTTGAGGGTGTTTTCTTTGATTGGATTATGATCGGGAATGCTAATATGATGCTGCCCATTTTGCATTGTAGTGGCTCTGATGTGACTTCCTACTTGCCTTGTCCTTTCGTAACCATAGTGTTTACTCAACAACTTCAGTACTTCCCGACCTTTAATGTCCTTTGGTACGTGCATAACTTATTTAGTCAATCGCTAAAACTTCATCTTTTACAAAATGAAGGTGTGCTAATTTAGGTTTTTCGGACGGTTCGTCAAAATGACAATCTATGGCTTCTTGAATATTTTTTTTCAATTCTTGCATAGTTTCACCTTCCGTAAAAATAGATTCTCCTAAAGCCCGTGCAGTATAGCCTCCTTCTTCGGCTTCATTGACTAAAAAAATGATTTCTTTCATGGTTTTATTTCTATGATTTGACGAACCCGCTTTCAACTTTTTACTTTTTTCCCTTCTAATACTCCCTCCAAATACCCCACTCGCTCGCGCAAGGCCGACAGTTCACGGTAAAGCTCTTCCCATTTCTCACCGTTATTGATAAGTATTTTGGTGAACATACCCAACCCCATTTTTCGAGTTAGATATATTAAATACCATTTTCTCGTCAAATGCAATTACGTCTTCGACCCTCATTCCGAGGAGTTTGGAGATTTCTTCAAGCCGTGAAAGGGTGATGTCTTGCTCTCCACTTTCGATGGTACTATACGATGATTGTGAAATACCTAACTGCTCGGCTATATGTGCTTGGGTAAAGTTGCGAAGTTCGCGAAGCTTTTTGAGTTTGTTACCAACACTATGCAAGGCTTGAGGCATGACTGATAAATTATGGGTGAGACCGATATATTATATTTTCAAAAATGGACTTTACAAGTTTACTTCGTAGCCGTCGAAAAAGCAAAAAAACGGGGGACTTTTTCACGAAATGCCCCGCAATTAGCAATAGCTACACACCTTGCGCCTCAAAGTTAGAGAAAGTTATCATTGAACTCAAAAAATCAGAATGGCACAAAAATCTCAAAAATGCAAAACTTGTGGACGGGTTACAGTTCATCAAGAGTTTGATGACAAAGCACTCTCAACTGCTAAAATTGTGGGTGGTTACTTACTTACAGGAGGTCTCTCAATGTTACTAACAGGTATCCGTAAGGGGAGGAATTATTATTGTTGTATTTGTGGAACTGTAAATTAGAGGAAATGAAAACAGCTGTAAATATCTTAATACTTTTTGCTACAATTTTCTTAACCAGTTGTGATGGCAGTAAATACGCCCCTGAACACTTTTTGTCAGGTACATGGAGAAATGAGAAATATACAATTAATNNNNAAACAAAGTATAATATCTATTAGTACCCCAATTACGGCACATAGGTTATTATACAGAAATATGCAATATGAAAGTGGTATCATTAAAGTATATCTCCCCAGATTTAGTAATAGAGAAGGAAATATCGACCAAGAAGCAGGAGTTATAAGTTTTATTGTAGAAAGAGAAGATGAATTAAGAATTCAATCGGAATTCGTTGGATTGATATCATTAATCGGAAATGACCCCACATTGACTCAAATTACTCGAAAAAATGGAGAATCGTTAGTGTCAGTAGGAGTTGGAATATATTTCTTGACAATTATAGCTATTTTTATTATGCTTCTTCAAATAGTTGCAAATCCAAAGGATAAGAATTACTTTTTTGGTACTCTTATCATTCTAATTTGGTTTTTTTCCATGATATCAGCGATAATAGATATTCCGCCAATGAATACTACTTTTGAGGCAGGCGGAAGGTTAATAGAAAAAATAGCTAAAACAGACGAACATTATATACATTTTATTAGGTCGCTTGACGAAGATACTAAAACAGTTTACAAGAATTTTAGACCTAAATATAATTGATTTTTTACCTACTCCTCGGCCTCGTGTCTCCAAAAGCCGTTGCTTCTAAACAATAATGCGGTGGGCATCAATCAAGCGGCAAAAATAGATGCCTAAGGCATGACAAAAGTCTGTAATTTTACTAATCAACAAATGTAAAGGTTGGTGTTTTTCCACCAACAACCCTCTTGGGAATTCCCTCTATTAAATCCCCTGTAGCCTACATTTAAGCTGTTGCTTATAATTTGTAAGGCAAGTGCCAATTAAGCGACAAAAATAGCTGCCTACGACATGGCAAAAAATTAAAATAGCCCTAATCCAAAATTCACAATTATCAAAACTCAAGAATAGGTTAAACAAAAACCCCGAAAAAAATAAATTTTCGAGGTTTTATATGTCATCTTTTCTTGTTCAAAATTATTTATTTTTCTCCTTCCAACTCATCCGTAATCATTTTCCGAATCATTTGGTGCGGGCGCAAGCCACCAGAACGCTTGCTGCCTGTACCATACGTCATGCTTCGGTCGGCAGAGGCGGAAGCTTTGAGGGCTAAATTGTGGGTATTAAGCATTGAGTTACGAAACTGCGTAAATTCCTCTTCATTCATCAGCTCGCGGGCAATTTCGCCCTTGGCATAGCCGTCGTTGAACGAAGCAATACGGCTGTCGGTTTGGGCTAAGCGCGTAGTTTCAATCAATTCTTCTAATTCATCCCGCATTTTTAGGCGTTCTGAGCGCAAATCATCCAGATTAGGCAATATCTCCAATTCATGCGCTAAAATATCTCTTTGGGTAGTTTCTTCAGCCAACTCCTTGTCGGCAGCCTCAATTTCCTTCATTAGTTTTTTACGGCGGCGGCGCAAACGCCCCAATCGGGGGTCAATCTGCAACCAACGGTACCAAAAATTTTGTAACACGGGCAAGGCCATTCCCAACGATACCGCCCCTGCCAACGCAAACAAAATACCACTCAGCACAAACGAAGCCAACGCCCACGGGCTGTTGACCAACATGAGATTAAGCTCGTCGGAACGTAAAATTTGCTGTTCTATTTTTTGTAATAAAGCCTGCTGCTGCTCAGGAGTAATCGTACTCGTTGGGTCAAGAGGAGTTGCGCTCAATTGCAAATTTTTCACCGACTTGTTGATGGCCTCCTTCAGTTTATCGGTACGGTAGGCTTCGTAACGAAACCAGCCCAAAATACCCAACGTCACGATGGCAAAGCCTGCCAAAGCTACCTTAAACCAAGCATAACGTGAACGGTCTTTTTGGGTATGTTGCTCAGTATAAGGCTTTTCCACCAAACGGTCGTAGGCAGGTTTGAGCAAAATAGAAATCATGGCCAAGCCGATGGCAAACGCCCACGCTTCATAAGTATTGCGGATATTGAGGGCATAGGCCACGATTTCGTGCGAGATAATCAAATCTCCAAACACAAACGCCAAACCCGCCGCAAAGAAAAAGAAGCCTGCCAACAGCGAATATTCCGATTGCGTTTGTTTGCGACGATTGCGGAGGGCCTCGGTTTCGCTGTCAATACTTTCGCGCTGCGAGGCCAATTCAGCTACGCGCTTGGTAGCTTTGGTTACGCGCTGAATATATTCCTGTAAACGGTCAAAAGCAGTTTTGCGCTTCACCGAAGTTTCTTCGATTTCGCGCTCTACCCGCTGAATTTCCTTGCGTCGGTCATCAATCCGCTGCGTAAGCCAATTATAATGGACTTGGCTTGAAAGATAGCTTTCGTAAGGATTACGATTTTCTGAGCCTTCAATACCACTGCTATATCCGTGCTGAAAGTCAGGCTTTTCGGTATGTTCTTGGTTCTCTTCCATTGGTTATTGTTTTTTATAAATACAGGCTTTATGCCTTTCTATTTAAAATCTCATCCTGATTATTGATGCTATTCAAAACCTTGTTCAAACTCCCGCATTTGCTTGTCGGTGAGCCGCCCACGTAGCTGACGCGCCAGATTAAACTCACTTTCAAACATCTTAATCAAGGCATCACGACGCGCGTTTAGCCGCGCCAATTCAGCCTCGGCGCGATTCAGGTTAGGCACAATTTGCCATTTTTGCACCCGCAACTCGTCAATTTCAGCATTGAGTCGAGTCTTTTCTTCTTCCCAACTGTCTGTTTTGGTTGTTTTTTCCTTTTTCAAGTTTGCTCCCGTCAACCATTCCTTTAGGTCGTTACGCAGTACGGTAATATTGCTAAGTAGGAGTTTACCAGCGAACAAAAACAAGAAAAATACAAATACAAACAACGCTAATGCTCGCCAAACTCCCTGATTTTGAATAGCTTGTACAAACACAAACAAGGCAGCAGCAAAGGGCATGCCGATTTCTTCTAAAAACCTTCGCCACGAAACTGTGCTTTCGGTATCGTGAAATAAAGACACCCTACCAAACAAATTAAACATTCCCGCCAAAAATACCCCTACCGCAATCCATTCGCTACTCGGATACAGGGGCTTGAGCGTATCGGCAATCAAAAAGTAATTTCCAACGCACATCGCTGCCGAAAACCCCAAACCCACTATCGTACGGGGCAGCTGGTGTTCTCCGTCGTGGCTACGCCCCTCAAGTGCGCTGGTTTTTTCCTTGAGTTCACTGATACGGTTTTCTTTTTGCTCAATAAACAAGTTCAGTTCTTGGATTTTTTCTCCGTGACGTTCCACTTCGCGCTCCAAATCAGCGGTTTGATGCACAAAATAATTGCGAATAATCGCCACTTTTTCCTCTGGTTTCGACTCCGAAAGGCCAAAAATTACCCCTTCGTCTCGAAGCAAGGTCTCATCTTCGAGCCACGACGGCCATTCGATGGAAGGGCTTGGCGGCGACAGTACCCAAGACTTCGTTTCGGGTTGTGGGTCTTCTAAAAATGGTTTTGTCTCAGAAACAACCACGGGTGTTTGTACAAGCGAAGTGCTTGATGTAGAATCTATTTTAGGAGGTTCTAACTCAGCAAAGGACACTAACTCAGGGTCTTTTTGGAAGCTATCACGGCTAAAATAGGCTTTGACGCGATCAAAGAGGCTCATATTGGATGGTTTGGGCTGTTAAAAGCGATTGTTTCTAAAACTTGAAGATGGTTAGAATTATTGTACTTACCCTCAAAAATGGGACGAAAGGTGCAATTTAAGACGAAGAATTGATTTTTTTGCTTTCAAACAAAAAAACTCCTCACCGAACTAATTCCGTGAGGAGTCCATATAGAAACAAGAAAGTTTATTTTTTCAACAATGCCAGAATAGAATCTATGCCTGTACGGAGTTCTGCTTGACCAGACCTAATGTCATGTTGCAGTTCGGCAAACATTTGTGTGTGTTTATCCGCTTTTGTTTCTAATCTTGTGATTTTAGCCTTCAAATGAGCAATCTCAGAATTAAGACCAGCCATTTTTACGTTTAAGTTCGCCATATCTTCGGCAAGCATATCTTGCTTACCTAACATTTCAGCCACTACTTCTTCCAATTGTGATAATCTTTCTCGGTCAGTCATGGAACTTTGATTTGGGACTAAAATTAACAAAATGATTCAAAACAAATTACACTTTCGTCGCAATTTTCAGTTCATCTAACTGCTTCTGGTCAATCCGCGAAGGTGAATCAATCATTACGTCGCGGCCAGAGTTGTTTTTGGGGAACGCAATAAAATCACGAATCGAATCAGCCCCACCAAAGAGTGAACACAAACGGTCGAAACCAAACGCAATACCCGCGTGTGGTGGTGCGCCAAATTCAAACGCCTCCATCAAGAAACCAAACTGCGCTTTGGCCTCTTCGGGAGTAAAGCCCAATATCTCAAACATTTGCATTTGCAATGGGCGTTGGAAAATCCGTACAGACCCTCCTCCTACTTCCGTTCCATTGATAACCATGTCATAGGCATTGGCACGAACCGCCCCTAAATCAGTCTCCAACAACGGAATATCTTCGGGTTTAGGACTGGTAAACGGGTGGTGCATGGCAAACCAACGTTGCTCTTCTTCTCCGTATTCTAATAATGGGAAGTCAACGACCCACAGTACTTTATAGTCGTCAGGATTGCGTAACCCCAAACGATTTCCCATTTCCAAACGCAATTCGTTGAGTTGTTTACGGGTTTTATTGGCTTCTCCTGCCAAAATCAGCATCAAATCACCTGGCTCAGCCCCAAACGCCTCTACCCATTTTTTGAGGTCTTCTTCTCCATAAAACTTATCTACCGACGATTTGATAGTCCCGTCGGCATTGTAACGCACATATACTAAGCCTTTTGCGCCAATTTGTGGACGTTTTACCCACTCCGTTAGTTCATCTATTTGCTTGCGTGTATAGTCGGCACAACCTTTGACACAAATCCCCACCACCAATTCTGCCGCATCGAAAACACCAAAGCTCTTACCAGAAATTACATCAATATCGCCTTTTAACTCCACAAACTCCATCCCAAAACGAATATCAGGCTTATCGGAGCCGTATTTTTTCATGGCATCGGCATAAGTCATGCGAGGCACTTCGGGAAGATTGATATTTTTAACGGTTTTGAATAAATGACGAATCAGCCCTTCAAACATTTGTAACACATCTTCTTGCGTCACAAACGACATCTCACAGTCTATTTGCGTAAACTCTGGCTGGCGGTCGGCACGAAGATCTTCGTCACGGAAACACTTCACAATCTGGAAATAACGGTCAAAACCCGATACCATCAACAATTGCTTAAATGTTTGGGGGGATTGGGGCAAAGCATAAAACTCTCCTGGATTCATACGGCTTGGCACCACAAAATCGCGTGCTCCTTCGGGAGTTGACTTAATCAAGACGGGGGTTTCGACCTCAATAAAGTTTTGCGCATCCATGTACAGGCGCGTCTGCTGCGCTACTTTATGGCGTAACTCTAAATTTTTGCGAACAGTGGTACGGCGTAAGTCTAAGTAACGGTACTTCATACGCAATTCGTCGCCGCCGTCGGTTTCATCTTCAATCAAAAACGGAGGAAGTTTAGCAGGATTAAGCACCTCTAAACCAGTCAATTTAACCTCCACTTCGCCCGTGGCGATTTTATCGTTTTTGGCGATACGTTCAGCTACTACTCCCGTTGCTTGTACTACAAATTCGCGTCCTAATTGGCGTACTTGCACCATTATTTCGGGACTGGTTTTACCTTCTTCGAGCATTAATTGCGTGATGCCATAGCGGTCACGCAAATCAATCCAAATCATACCTCCTTTATCGCGGATACGCTGTACCCAACCACTAAGGGTTACTTCTTTATTGACATCTGAAATGCGGAGTTCCCCGCACGTGTGCGTTCTGAGCATACTAAGTGTTATTTCTTAATTTCTTGAAAAAGTTCGCAAAAGTACGGAATAAATGGAATCTTTGATAAAAAACCTTATGACAGAGATGATAGCAAGTAAATCTATCGCAACAGTGAACTGTAAGGTTTCGGTTAAAAAACAAAGGGCAAGCGGATGAAACCGTTTGCCCTTTTTTGACACATTGCACTCCCCGATTTCACTCGGATTTTCAATATATCACTTCACATTGTTGGTTATGCGCGCTTAACGTTAGTTGCATTCAACCCTTTTTTGCCTTGGGCTGTGTCGAATGAAACAACATCTCCTTCACGGATGTTGTCAACTAAACCAGAAATGTGTACGAAAATTTCTTCACCAGTGGTGTTATCTACAATAAAACCAAAACCTTTTGTTTCATTGAAGAACTTTACTGTTCCTTTGTTCATTACTAAAAAATTAAAAAATTGATAATTGGCACGACGCCAGTACAAAAGTAATAGAATATAAATTACAATTAATATTTTTTACTACCTTTTTTACTTTCTCTCAATTCAGAACTTGTTTTCTAACTATTCCGTTATTTACTTTGAGAAATAGCGGCTTGAATTGTACTTCTTAAATTATATATTCTCTTGAACCAAGTCATTGACAACCACGGACGTCCAATTAATTACTTACGGCTTGCCGTCACTGACCGCTGCAACCTCCGTTGTTTTTACTGCATGCCCGAAGAGGGAATCAAATACGTGCCTAAACCCCATCTTCTGACATGGGAAGAAATGAATCGGGTCATTCGATTATTGGTGAGTATGGGGGTGGACAAAGTGCGTATCACGGGAGGAGAACCTTTTGTTCGGCGGGGAATCATGGAGTTTCTGGAAGAAATAAGACAAATCGAAGGTTTACGGCAAATAAATATTACTACCAACGGTGTACTTACTGCGCCACTCGTTCCTGAATTTGCGCGATTAGGCATCAAATGTGTCAATTTAAGTTTAGATACCCTTGATCGTCAGCGTTTTTTTGAAATTACGCGCCGTGATGAATTTCAAAATGTTTGGCAGACTTTTGAAGCTTTGCAGGAACATAATATCTCTACCAAACTTAATGCCGTAGTGATGTCTGGTAAAAATACGGATGATATTATTCCAATGGCCGAACTCACCCGTGAACACAACATCAGTGTGCGGTTTATTGAAGAAATGCCATTCAATGGCGATGGCGCACATGAATATCAAGAATTCTGGCATTACCGCAAAATTTTAGACGAGCTCAAAAAATACTATCCTGGAATCTATAAATTGCCCGACCCACCTGCTTCTACGTCGTACAATTATCAGATTCCTGGCCATAAGGGTACGATTGGAATCATTGCTGCTTTTAGTAGAACGTTTTGTGGCACGTGCAATCGGCTACGTCTTACGCCACAAGGGCAGTTTAAAACGTGTTTGTACGATGACGGAGTTTTCAATATCAAAGATTTACTACGTCAAGGACTTGGCGATGACGCTGTGAAACAGCATATTTTTGAAGCACTTCAAAACCGTGCCAAAGATGGATTTGAGGCGGAAGCAAGAAGAAAAGTAGGATTGGTATCAGAGTCTATGTCAACCATTGGAGGATAAACACAATCACACACTATTCATCTTCTAACTTTACATTTTTCCAGTTTTCTCCCGAACGAATTCGATTGAGTTGGGTATGCGTAATACCAAATTGCTTGGCTATCATTTTTAAGCGACTCTTATCGCTTTTGAGCATTTTTTTAATCATTCTGACCTTGATTTCAGTCAGTTTATAATTGCGGGTACGCTTGGGTATTTGGCGATTGATAACTGCTGGATTCAGACGATTATGCTCTACCATTTGGTCTTTAGTAACCCATTTTAAGTTTTCTGCGCGGTTATTTTGCTTGTCAAAATCAAGGTGAATGACATATTTAGAATCTTCACTTTCTCGTTTTACAAACAAATCGGCTACTAACTTATGAACATATCTATTGATTGTTTTGCCCCCTGTAATCCGAATATTTAGTGAACGATACCCTTGTATCACAGAGCCTTTTATGATGGTTCCCTCTTTTTCCCCGCCCTGAAAACTGCGTAGTCTGCCGTAATTAGACACTTCATAATGAGGTGGATTGTCAACTCCTTCAAACTTGATAGGTACCCACTTTTCGTTCCAATAATTAATCGCTTTTTTTTCACTCATGGTGCCTATTGTTAATGATTGAAAAATGATGAATTGTATGTATGAAAGTTTTTATAGGACAAGGATAGAACAAGTTGTAATAAATTTTGTTTGGAAAATAATGGATATAAATCATAACATGAAAAAAACACTCATTATTGGCGCATCCACAAATCCCGAACGATACTCTTTTTTAGCGGCTAATCGTTTAATTGCCCACGGTCACACCATCAAAATGCTTGGCTTAAAAGAAGGACAAGTGGCTGGTAGTCAAATCCAAACAGGAAAGCCCTCTTTCAACGATATTGATACAGTAACCCTTTACATAGGGCCCCGACACCAACCCGAATGGTACGATTATGTAATTAGCCTCAAGCCCAAAAGGGTCATCTTCAATCCAGGAACGGAAAACGAAGAATTTGAACACCTTTTAGAAAAAAATGGCATTGAAGTACTCGAAGCGTGTACGCTCGTTTTACTCTCAATTGGTGCATATTAGCAACCGTCAGTGGTGTAAGATTTCCGTTTCCACCTCCGTTGCTTCCACCAATCCATCATTATTGATATACGTAAGTTGCAACGATTTCAATTCGTTAATTAATAATGGATCGTATTTAACCGCTACGCGCACGTAGTTTTCAGTAAATCCTTGCATGACCCCGTTCGTTACTTCATCTTCAAACAAGACCGTTCGCACCGCTCCCAATTGGCTTTCATAAAATGCCCGGCGTTTTTTATCAGACAGTATATGAAGCATTTTTGAGCGCTCGGCTCGCTGCGATTGTGGTACTACTGGCTTAATGTCAAGAGCTGAGGTATTCGGTCTTTCAGAGTAGGTAAAAACGTGCAAATAAGAAATATCAAGCGCACTGAGGAAGTTATACGTTTCCAAAAACTCCTCTTTTGTCTCCCCAGGATGCCCCACTATCACATCCACCCCAATGCAGCAATGAGGCATCAGTTCCTTAATCTTAGCAACGCGGTCAACGTACAACTCTCGGCGATACCGACGCCGCATCAATCCCAAGACTTTATTGGAACCCGATTGCAACGGAATATGAAAATGCGGAACAAATCGCTTAGAACTTGCTACAAAAGCGATGATTTCATCTGTTAGAAGATTGGGTTCGATGGAAGAAATCCGAAAGCGATCTATCCCTTCTACTTCATCCAATGCCCGAACTAACTCATAAAATGTTTCGGTCCGTTTTCCTTCTTGCAGCCCAAAATCTCCAATATTTACACCCGTCAAAACGATTTCTTTCACACCACGGTTTGCAATGTCGTAGGCCGCTTTTACTACATTTTGAATTGTATCTGATCGGCTTTTGCCACGGGCTAACGGAATGGTACAATAGGCACAAGGATAGTCACAACCATCTTGCACTTTCAAAAAAGTTCGAGTACGGTCGTTAAGCGAATAAGATACGTGATAATCTACTGCTTCTTCAATGGGAGAGGCAATGATACGCCCCCGTTGGTGAATGGGGGGCTTGACAAACCCATCCAATAAGTCTATCAATCTAAATTTTTCGGCGGCTCCCAAGACCGCATCTACGCCTGGTATTTCGGCAATTTCTTGGGGTTTAAGCTGGGCATAACAGCCAATAATGGCCACGTAACCATCTGGGTTGATAGCCTGTGCTTCTCGCACAATTTTACGACATTTCTTGTCCGCATTCTCCGTAACCGAACACGTATTGACAATAAAAATATCAGGCTGGTCATTAAAAGCCACTTTTTGGTAGCCTTTCTGCTCAAACATTCGCGAGATACTGGAGGTTTCGGAATAATTGAGTTTGCAACCCAACGTATAAAATGCAACTTTTTTCATTAGTCAGAGAATAGCCCCTCGGTCTTTTTAATAACCACGAGCAACTTTTAAACTACAAAATTAGTGATAATCAGCAGGATTTTCGCTTTATTTAACAGAACTTCATTAAGAACATTGTCAGTCAAACAAAAAAAATATATGTTTGGTGCGTGTTCCAGAAACAGTTTATTCATATAAAAACTAACAATCGAATTTATGGCAAATATGCGATTTAAGGCCATTGAAACGGCTCATAACCGTACAGCAATCAGTGTAGCTCCTCCAAGCGACAAAGTGGCTGATTACTATGGCTCTTATACCTTCAGCGATGATGTAATGAAGACCTTGCTCACACCCGAGGCATACCATAAAGTTTCCAATGCGATTAAGTCGGGTTCGCGTATAGATCGCGAAATCGCCGACGAAGTAGCTGCTGCCATGAAATCATGGGCTACTTCCAAAGGTGCTACTCACTATACCCATTGGTTTCAGCCTCTTACGGGAGGCACTGCCGAAAAGCACGATGCTTTTTTTGACGTCACTCCTCAAGGAAAAGCCATTGAGAAGTTTAAAGGAAGTGCGCTTGTTCAACAAGAACCCGATGCCTCATCATTTCCGAGCGGTGGATTAAGGGCTACTTTTGAAGCCCGCGGCTACACGGGTTGGGACCCAAGTTCTCCAGCCTTTTTGATGGACAATGGAGCCGGTGGAAAAACCCTCTGCATTCCTTCTGTCTTTATTTCCTATACGGGTGAGGCCTTGGATTACAAGACCCCCATTCTCCGCGCTTTGCACGTACTCGACAAAGCGGCCACGGCAGTCATGTATTATTTTGACCGCAATGTAGAAAAAGTAACGGCCACGCTTGGACCCGAACAAGAGTATTTTTTGGTGGACAAAGCTCTCTACTATGCCCGTCCTGACTTAATGATGGCTGGACGTACCGTGTTTGGGCACTCCCCCGCCAAAGGGCAACAATTAGAAGACCATTATTTTGGCTCAATTCCACCACGCGTCAATGCTTTCATGGTGGACTTTGAATATGAAGCATGGAAACTCGGCATTCCTGTTCGGACTCGTCACAACGAAGTAGCCCCTGGGCAAATTGAATGTGCTCCTACTTTTGAAGAACTCAATTTGGCCATTGACCATAACGCTTTGTTGATGGACTTGATGAATAAAGTGGCCGAAAGACATCACTTCAAGGTACTTTTTCACGAGAAGCCTTTTGCAGGCATCAACGGAAGCGGAAAGCACAACAACTGGTCAATGATGACCGATACGGGCGTAAATCTGCTCGCCCCCAGCAGCAAACCCAAAGAAACCCTCCGATTTCTGACCTTTTTGATGAATACGGTCAAAGCCGTTCACGACCATGCCGACTTGCTTCGTGCCTCCATCGCCTCCGCAGGCAATGAGTATCGCTTAGGGGCGAATGAAGCTCCCCCAGCAATTGTCTCTATTTTCTTGGGTGACGAACTCATCCGGTTATTAGAAACGCTCGAAAATCGCGGAGAAATTCAATTGGAAAAAGGGGACAACGTATTCTATAAACTGGGAATTACGCGTACGCCTCCCCTCATGCGCGACAATACCGACCGCAATCGTACCTCTCCTTTTGCATTTACGGGCAATAAGTTTGAGTACCGTGCCGTAGGTGGTAGTGCCAACAGCGCCTCACCGATGATTATTCTTAATACCATCGTTGCCAATCAGCTTCAAGAGTTTAGAAAAGAATTGGAAGCGCGCCTCGAAACAGGGGAGAAAAAAGAACTGGCCATTGTAGATATTCTCAAAGACTATTACCGTCAGACCAAGCGCATACTTTTTCAAGGCAATGGTTACTCCGAAGAGTGGATTCAGGAAGCCGCCAAACGTGGTCTTACCAACATTGCCTCTACCCCCATCGCGCTCGGCAAATACATTGAACCTTCAGCAATCGCCGTTCTGGAAAAGATGGGCGTTTTAACCGAACGAGAAGTACATGCCCGCTATGAGATAGAACTCGAAAACTATATCAAGAAAGTTCAGATTGAATCGCGCGTAATCGGTGATTTAGCCCTCAATCACGTAGTTTCGACAACGGTAAAATACCAATTTCAGCTGGCTCAAACTGCCAAGGCTTTAGTAGAATTGGAACTTATTGACGAAGCCCAACCCTTGAAAGAACTTATTAAGGAAGTATCTCAACGGGTTTCTATCATTAAGCAGGCCGTAGATGACATGACCGAAGCACGCAAAAAAGCAAACAATACCGAGGACATCGTCGAAAGAGCTATTTTGTATGGTTCGGAAGTAAAGGAATATTTTGAAAAAATCCGCTACGAAGTTGATAAACTCGAATTACTTATTGACGACGAAGACTGGCCATTGGTAAAATACCGTGAAATGTTATTTGTGAAATAATCATCCACCTTTTACGGTGTCGAAGTATTTGACTTTGACACCGTTTGCTTTCTTCCCCATTATGCTTTCAGAATTTGGCATCATTCTTTTATTCATAATCGCCGCCATTGTACTCATCTTGACGATGTTGACCTTGGCAAGACTTATCCGTCCCAATCGCCCTAATGAAGAAAAACTCACTACTTATGAATCGGGCGAAGACCCGATTGGGAATGCCAATATTCAATTCAACATTCGCTTCTACGTCGTTGCTATTGTATTTTTACTGTTTGAAGTAGAGTTGATTTTTTTGTTTCCGTGGGCAGTTGTGTTTGGACAAGCCAATCTAATTAGCCAAACCAACGGGCTTTGGGGGTGGTTTTCTTTAGTAGAGATGTTGATTTTTGTGGGGATGCTGGCCTTAGGATTGGCTTATGCTTGGGGCAAAGGGTACTTAGATTGGGTACGGCCACAGCCACAAATCCCTCAAATTACGACCAAAGTTCCTACCGACCTGTATCAGAAAGTGAACGAAAAGTACAGTACAAAAAAATAAAGGCTGACAGGGTTTTGTAACCCTGTCAGCCTTTAATGAATGAATTAGTTAGTTTACTCCTACCAATTCAATCTCAAATATCAAATCTTGCCCTGCCAACGGATGATTGGCATCTACAATAATCTGCGTATCTGTCACTTGCACCACTGTGACAGGAATCGGCTGAGGATTGCCGTCTTGGTGCATATTTAACTGCATGCCTACTTCAAACGGAATATCGTTGGGCATCTCAGCACGGTCAAACGGAAACACTAATTCATCTTGAGCGGGGCCATACGCCTCATTTACTGGAATTTGTACCGTTTTTTTGTCACCTACTGTCATTCCTTGGATTCCATTATCGAAACCTGGAATCACCATACCTGATCCCAATTGAAATTGTAAAGGCTCACGTCCTTCAGACGAATCAAACAAAGTCCCGTCGGTCAATGTTCCTTTATAGTGTACCTGCACGGTATCACCAGATTTTGCTACACTCATTTTATTTGTTTTTGAATTGATGTTCCTTTTAATTGTTGATAAGGTTGTAAGCTTTTTTGAAGCAATTGTAACACACTAAAAGTCTGCGTAAAGCTTCGCTCAAATAATTACTTACCGCATACAGCTTACTGCCTATCGCTTCTCACTGAATTAATACGCCCGTGCAAAAAGTACGCGCTGCTTAGAGGGGTTTCCTGACAAAATACATTTCCCCTCCTCCTCTGGAGCATTGTACGGAATACAACGAATCGTAGCTTTAGTCTCCTCTTTGATGCGTTCCTCTATTTCAGAAGTTCCATCCCAATGGGCCAAAATAAACCCACCCTTTTCGTCTAAAATTTGCTTAAACTCCGCATAATCATCCACTTTATAGGTATTCGCTTCGCGGAAGCCAAGTGCTTTATTATAAATATTTCGCTGAATGTCTATCAAAAGATTTTCGATATATTCAACAATCCCTTCGAGTGGTACCGTAGTTTTCTCTTTCGTATCACGGCGAGCAATTTCGACCGTTCCGTTTTCCAAATCACGCGCCCCCATTGCTAAACGCACAGGCACGCCACGAAGTTCGTATTCAGCAAATTTCCAGCCAGGTTTATTGGCATCTGAGTCATCAAATTTGACACTAATGCCAATCCTTTTCAACCCAGCCGAGATTTCCTTCACTTTGTCCGTAATCTGCGCCAACTGTTCTTCACTACGATAAATCGGCACAATCACCACCTGAATTGGAGCTAATTTGGGCGGCAACACCAACCCTGAATCGTCAGAGTGAGCCATCACAAGTGCGCCCATCAAACGAGTACTTACTCCCCATGAGGTCCCCCAAACATACTCAAGACCTCCACCTTTACTTTGGAATTTAACGTCAAATGCTTTGGCAAAATTTTGTCCCAAAAAGTGCGAAGTTCCTGCTTGCAATGCCTTCCCATCTTGCATCATAGCCTCTATACAAAGGGTTTCTTCGGCTCCTGCAAAACGTTCATTGGCTGTTTTATATCCTTTGATAACTGGCACCGCCATCCATTCTTCGGCAAAACGCGCATATACTTCCAGCATTTGACGTGTCTCAGCCATTGCCTCATCGGCAGTAGAGTGAGCGGTGTGGCCTTCTTGCCACAGAAATTCTGCGGTGCGCAAAAACAACCGAGTACGCATCTCCCAACGTACCACATTGGCCCACTGATTAATCAACAACGGCAAATCCCGATACGACTGAATCCAATTTTTGTAAGTACTCCAAATTACTGTTTCGGAGGTTGGTCTGACGATTAGTTCTTCTTCCAATTTGGCCTCTGGATCCACTATCACCCCACTACCATCGGGGGCATTTTTGAGGCGGTAATGCGTCACAACAGCACATTCTTTGGCAAAACCCTCTACGTGGCTGGCCTCTTTACTCAAATAAGACTTGGGGATAAATAGTGGGAAATAGGCGTTTGTATGCCCCGTTTCCTTGAACATATCGTCCAAAGCACGCTGCATTTTTTCCCAAATTGAAAAACCATAAGGTTTAATAACCATACAACCTCTCACTGCCGAATTTTCGGCCAAGTCGGCTCTCTTTACTAATTCATTGTACCACTCCGAATAATTCTCACTACGGCTTGGAATCGCATTTGCCATTGTTTTATATTTTACTGGTTAATTCTTTCAGCTACAAATTCTTTTATACCACTGAAAATCAATTTCTTAAATATATATTTTTTGCTCACATCCCACTTTATTACTCAATGTCACCATTTTACGGCATTGAGTGTCGAGTTTACATTTATAAAACTTTGATTTTCAGGAACTTTATACATCAAATTGTGTTTCTTTTTTCGTGGAAAAATCTTGCAAAGATACTTTTTTATCCTAAATTTGTGTCGAAACTGCATCAATACTGACCAAATTGGCGTTTAATAGTAAATAGAAGCACCGTTTTTAAAAAATAGTTTGAAACAAAAAATTCCAAATACCATGAAAACCCTTCGTTCACTTACACTTTTGTCAGCCTTAGGCTTGATGGGATTGTGGAGTTGTAACTCTAAACAATACGCAACCCAAAACGAGGCAGAATACGACGATCTCTATGGAAATTCGTCGAGTGTTGCCATCGCTGCATCAGGTCGTATAGACGAACAAAGAACTGATTATCGTAATCTGAACCCTGATTACCGACCAGGTCAGCAGCCTTCGAGCCAGAACGGTACTACCCAAGAGTATGATTACTACGACGAGTCCTATTTAAGCTCACGCGGAGTGGCGCGTAACATTGGTCCTAATGCTGGCTACAATGCTGGTTTTGCAGACGGTTATAGCACTGCTTATAACAATATGAATTGGGGCAATTATTGGAACAACCCTTGGCGTAGTGGCTGGAATAGCTTCGGCATGAACCGTTGGGGGTCTTCTTCTTTAATGTTTGGGTTGGGATACGGTATGAATAGTTTTTATAGTCCCTATAGTTGGAATAGCTGGAACAGTTGGGGGTCTTGGGGTTCGGCTTATGCTTGGAACGACCCTTTCTACTCTCCTTGGGGTTATTCAAGTTTTGGTTACGGTGGCTATCCTTATTCAGGTTTTGGCTACGGTTATGGCGGGTTCAACTCATTTAATAGCTTTTATTCGCCTTATTCGTATTACGGAAGTAGTTGGAATAATAACGCTTGGTATAACGGACCTACCAACAATATCCAACTTGTGGATACCCGCCGCCGCCCAGGCACCGATTATTACAATCGCGTAGATCGTTCGTCTAATTCGTACAATAATAATAACAATAATAGTGCGCGTTATACCAACGAGCCACGCCGCCAAGGCTATGACCCAACCAATCGGAATAATAGCACTAATTCTACAACTGGTGACAGCTACTACTCTCGCCCCCGTGGTGGTGCTAACCGCTCGTATGAAGGTTATTCAGGTACTGGCGGTCGTTCAAGCAGCGAGTATAGTTCTGGTAATACCCAAAGTTCTGGCTATTCCTCGGGTACACGGGGAGGAGCTACTCGTAGCTACGGTGAATCAAATACCAGCAACCAACGTTCGTACAATAACAACTCTAACAATAGTTGGAATAACAATTCTAACAATAGTAACAGCAACAGTAGCGGACGTAGCAGTTGGGGCAGCAGCGATAGCGGTGGCTCTCGTAGTAGTGCGATAGCGGTGGCTCTCGTAGTAGTAGCACTTTTAGCAGCCCAAGCCCAAGTAGCAGTGGTAGTAGTAGTAGTCCTGCTCCTTCGAGAGGCCCACGCTAAAATGACTCAAAACTTAGTCGTTTAATCATCAAAAATTGTTTTTAGTCGAAAATGCTTCCGATTTTCTTAAATAAAAAAACCTCGTTACTTTTGAGTGGCGAGGTTTTTTGTAATTTATAAATGTAATTTCAACAATCGTTTTAATATCTGCCATGAGAACACATCAAATTATCTGGGGAATGGCTTTAAGCTTAGTCGCTTCCCAAGTTTACTCACAAAGTCGCTTGTATTCCAATACCGCTTTGCAATTGTCGGGAATTACCCAAAACGGAACTGCTCGCTTTCAAGGGGTAGGAGGTAATCATGCTGCCTTGGGAGGCGATGCCAGCAATATATTCGGTAATCCCGCGGGTATTGCCTTTTTCAACCGCTCCGAAATTAGCCTTAGCCCTACCTATTATAGTATAAACAACGAATCGTCCTATATTGGAAGTACCAACAAAGAGCAAAAAGTCAACCCAAATCTTTCACAGTTTTCTTTAATCTTGGCAGGTAACCCCCAAAGTTATAACCGTGAATGGCGACGGACATCGTTTGGAATTAGCTATTCGCGCCAAGCCAACCTAAATAACACCTTTAGCTACGGAGGTACCAACAATCGTAGCTCAATGATTGACGATATTGCTGAATTATCCACAGGGTTGTCAGTCCAAACACTCGAAGATGAATATAATAATGGTCGCCCCTACTCTATTGAGTCTGCTTTTTATAACCTGTATCAAATGGATGCGCTATCGGCCAATGGCCCTTATCGCCGCCCAATTCCATTGTCTCGGGCTTCATTTGAGCAAAGCGGCAACGTAGAAGTGACGGGAACTACCTCGCAATGGACATTCGCTTACGCAGGCAATTATGCCGATAAACTTTATTTGGGTATTTCGGGAGGATTTGCCCGCCACAGTTACATTCGTCGCAACAATTATGCCGAACGATTTGTCAATGGAGGGGCTTTCCGTGGTTTAGATTATCGCGAAGACATCAATATCAATGGTAGTGGCATTTTTCTGGCAGCAGGGGTCATTTATAAAGCCAACGAATATCTTCAATTAGGAGCATCTTTTCACAGCCCTACGTGGAGCAGTATGCAAATGACCTATGAGGAAGAAGTCGGGGTGGATGTACTCAACAACCGTGTCCCTATCTATGATTCTAATGGTAACCCTATTACGAATGCTCAAGGCCAGCAAGCCTTCGACCAACTTCCATCTACCCGCGTCAATCTCGAACCATACGATTTTGAGTATAGTATGCGTACGCCTTTGCGAGCAACGGGGGGGGCTACCTTTTTCTTTGGTAAAAAAGGGTTTATTACGGCAAGTGCCGAATATGTAGGCTACAAAGGAATGAGCGTAAATACACCCGATGATAATCAGTTTAAAACCAACAACCGCCGTTTGATTCAATCGTCGTTTAACAACGTCGTCAATCTACGCGCAGGAGGAGAGGCAAGATTAGACAAATTCCGAGTTCGGGCAGGGATAGGTTTTTTACCTAACCAATACAGTCAAAATTATAACGTAGAAGGAAAACTTGATCGTTCAAAAATCCAGATTTCAACTACTTTTCGGCAACATTAAATGTGAATAGCCTCAACGTGACTGGAACGGTGGGGTTGTTTTTCTAAATATCAATACTTCTTCTAATACAAAAGCCTCTCAGATTAATTTGAGAGGCTTTTGTACTTTTAGTACCGAGGACGGGAATCGAACCCGTACGGGCGTTTCGGCCCACAGGATTTTAAGTCCTGCGTGTCTACCAGTTCCACCACCTCGGCGGGTTGCTTCCCTTTTTGACAAAAAAAGCACCGTTTTCGGCGGTGCTTTGAGCGAAAGACGGGGTTCGAACCCGCGACCTCGACCTTGGCAAGGTCGCGCTCTACCAGCTGAGCTACTTTCGCAATTATGTGACTGTGCTTATCTTTTAAGCCGACCAAGTGTTATTTGGTGGTGCAAAAGTAGTCTCTTTCGCTATATGACGCAAGTATGTCACCGAAAAAATTTCACATTTTTTTAACAAAAAAGTTCAACCATTTGAAAATCAATGTTTCAAAAAATACAGTAGTCCGAAAAAAATATTGAGGCAAATTCCCGCCAACAGGTTTAGCCACATGGTATTTTTGAAGTCAGCCTTGGATTCATCTTTCCAAACTTGCCACATCCACCAAGCAAAAAAGCTGAGTAAAGGTGATAACATGGCTATCAACAATAGAAAATCAGTAGTAAAACCAAAATAAACTAAAAATCCTATTCCCGAAAGTCCCAACCAAAATGCTGCATTGAGAAATGTCCCACGGATTCCCAACATCCGACTCATGGTCATATCACCTCGGCGGGCATCTTCTTCGTGCTGATACACTTGGGTCAAGGGATAAATTGCTAATAGGTTGGAAGTGCAAATAAGGGCAGGCAATAGAATTTGAAAATTGGTTAGTTGGAAAATTTGAAAATTAGGAATAATGGCTTGATAGACTGCCAAATAGGTAAGTGCCCCCTGAAAAAGAGTAACGACAAACCAACTCAACATGGGGTATTTTTTGAGACGAATGGCTGGGTAGCTATACGCTTTAGAAATCAAGCCATACACCAATAAAAAGACTGCAAAAATTTCGCTTACAAATACCCATCCTAATACTAACGCTAATATATCAATTATCCACGCAACGTAAAGGAGTCCTTGGGTGACAGGTGGAGGAGTCTCGAGCAACCCAATACTTCCTTCATCTTTGTCATAGTAACTATTATAGGCATTACTGGCGGGAAAAAGCATAAAATGCAAAATAAAAAACACCCACCACGCCCGAGAAGTGTCAGGATGAGTCACTTGGCTTAACGCAAATAAATAAATGGGTAGAAGAAAAAAAGAAAAAGGAATACGAAGATGAAGAAGAATATTTTTCATACAGACACAAGAATAGAAAACCTAAAACTACTCACTCTTGTATGACATTGCACTTCATTGGATTACGTTTTTTATATCCTAAAAGCTGTTTTGGGAATCGGTAAGCTACGGTAATACCCCAAAACTGATAACGATCGGTCTTTTTGGGGTTAGCAGCAAAACTAATTCCATCTAAGTAATCCGAAAAGGTCAACCTAAAAGCGGCCTCGGCAGTAATTGTCCAGTTAATATGAGGACGATACTTCCATCCTAAGCCAAAAGGGATTACTGCGTGAAAAGAACTATAGGTAGCTGCTCGATCTATGGCTGCTCCTAAAACAAACTCTGGCTTTTCTACTATCATGTTTTCCATATCGGGTGTTGGCTGCGTCAGGGCAAGTCCTAATCCAACAAATAGAAATGGAGAAAAAGAGGGCTTAAAAAAGCGGGGTAAACGAGGTTGTGTCATTGGCCATAGATGCCATTCCGCTTGAATTGACATTTCATTGATGGGTGAGGTCGTAGTGAAGTTACGAAAAGCGCGGTCAGCGTAATGACTGTCCCGTCCTGCCAATTGCCCATGCAAAAAGGACGCTCTCAAAGCAATATAATCAGATAGGTTGTAACGAACCAAGAGGCCAAAAGCAGCTTTAGGCTCTTTTGAAGCCCAATCAGATTTGTTGAGATCTCCTAAGTAACCCGACCCACCCAAAAAGCCTCCAATCTCTATGCGCTCTTGTCCTTTAGCTAAAGATATACTTAAAATTAAAATAAAAAAATACGTAAAGAACTGACGCATGATACATTGAGTTTTTCGAGAAAAACGCTAAAAAGTCGAATAGTGTACATACTATTCGACTTTTTAGAAGCTCATTTATTTGACACCTTTATTGGCGATAAGCATTAATTTCAACCCGGCGATTTCGCTGGCGTCCTTCCTCTGTTTGATTATCAGCAGTAGGCATACTCTCCCCAAAACCTCTTAAAGACACGCGTGAAGCACTTACTCCCTTAGATTGTAAGTAAATCAGACACGATTTTGCTCTCTTTTCTGAAAGTTGTTGATTGTGACTTTGCGCACCTTTGCTATCAGCATGACCCGAAAGTTGAAGTGTATAGGTTGGGTTTTTAGCCATTACATTTACTATTTCATCTAATACGGTCTGATATTGTGCTTGGATAACTGCGCTATTCGTTTCAAACAACACAGGCTCTACCTTGAAATCTACGACTACTTTATTGGGATCTAATACCAATTTTTGCTTTTTGGCCAGTTGTGCGTCTAAACGTGCCTGCTTTTCGGCTGCCTTTACGATGGCCGTTAATGTTTTGGCATCAGGGCAACCTTCAAATTCGGGTTTACCAGCCACTTCGGGGCAGCGGTCTTTCGCGTCTTCTACACTGTCGGCATCTGTGTCGGGGCAGCCAGCAAACATCGCAACTCCCGCCACCGTTGGGCAAGCATCGTCTTTATCAGCGATTCCGTCATTGTCGCTATCAGGGCAACCTTTGAGTTCTATTTTGCCAGCAACTGTCGGACAAGCATCGTCTTTGTCAGGTAAACCATCCCCGTCAGTATCTGGACAGCCACCAAATTGGGGAAGACCTGCCAAATCAGGACAAATATCATCTTTATCGGCAATGCCATCCTTATCACGATCTGGACAACCTTTCAGTATGGCGACGCCAGCTGCATCAGGGCAAGCATCATCTTTGTCAGCAATGCCGTCTTTATCTCGGTCGGGACAGCCTTGCAAAGAGAGTGGCCCAGCTTCGGTAGGGCAGGCATCATCTTTGTCACGAATACCGTCGCCATCAGCATCTGGACAGCCTTTGAGCGAAGCCAATCCAAAAGTGTCAGGACAATCGTCATCTTTATCGGCAATACCATCATTGTCTTTATCAGGGCAGCCATTCATTTTGACCGAGCCTGGTTCTTTGGGACAGGCATCTTTTTCGTCAGGAATACCATCACGATCGGTATCTTTTTTATCAAAACGATAGGCAATCGAAACGGTTGATAATTTATAACGGTCATCACGACCTGGATTTGCGGCTTTGCTTACCCCATCCAAATAATCAGAAAAAGCCAAACGAAAACCAGCTTCGGCCCCCAAAACCCAATGTTCGGCAAGGTCGTAGCGTACACCAACACCAAATGGAATCACGAAATTAGATTTAGAGTAATTTGCTGCTTGATCGGCAATAGCCCCTTGCCTGAAGTTAGCGGGTGTAGAAGAAGTCCCCGTAAAATCAGGCTTAGGATTGGTAAAACCCAAGCCTGCCCCCGTAAATAAATAGGGTGAAAGTTTACGCTTGAAACGCACTTGAAATGCCGTAGAGTCGTATTTAAAACGTCCTTTTCCCAAAAAATCATATTCTACAATCGCCGACAAAACGGTAAGCGATGAGCGGGTTTTAAAACCTCTTACTTTGCGGTCATCAAAATTCGCATCATTTCCTGACAAGGTCCCCAGTGTTAATCCACCGCGTAAAGCCCAATTTCGGTTAAAGTGATAACGCCCAAATACCCCCCCACTTAGTTTGGGTTCTTTGGAAAAAAAGTCCGATTTGTTGAGGTCACCTAAGTAACCCGACAAGCCAAGTCCGCCGCCTAATTCCCAGCGCTGGTGCACCTGCTGGGCATGGGTAGTATTGACACCAAATAGTAGCGAAACAATACAAACGTAGCGTATAAGTAGCTTCATATTAGTTTGGGCAAATTAAAGGATTTCGTAGTTATGACTTTGGATACGCCTAAAAGTGACTCACTTTCATCTCCAAAATATTTTACGCCTAAAACTAACAGAACGCCACTAAAATACCAAATAGTAACTGTAAATGGCGCCAAAGGCTGTGCCAGCAATATCTAAATGAGCCCATTTGGGATGGGCGTCCACAAATACTTCTAAAAACTTAGCTGCCACAATAGCGCCCGCTACGGGCTTTCCGTGGTAGTTTTTTACATCTGCGACATCTGATTTAAGTTCATCTTTGTAATCGTCCCAAAGTGGCAATCGCCACAATTTTTCGCCCGTTTGCCAACCACTTTCGTAGAGACTTTGTGCTAATGATTCATTATTGGTAAACAAACCTGCCGCCGCATATCCCAGCGTAGCTACACAACTACCCGTCAGCGTTGCTAAATCTACAACTGTATCCAGGTCATAATTGCGTTTGGCATAGCTAAGACCATCGGCCAAGATAAGTCGCCCTTCAGCGTCGGTATCAATTACCTCAATGGTTTTGCCCGAATAACTACCTATTACATCTCCTGGTTTAGTGGCAAGTCCATCTATACTATTTTCTGTACTGGGAATAATACCAATCAAATGAACAGGAAGATGTAATTTAGCCGCTAACTCTATCGTACCCAACACCGCCGCGGCTCCTCCCATATCCGACTTCATGTAGTGCATATTGGTAGATTGTTTGAGCGAAATACCTCCCGTGTCGAAAGTTACGCCTTTGCCGACCAAACCAATTTTTTTGTTTGCTTGCGGATGGGTGTATTCCAAAACAATAAAGCAGGGAGGGTTTTTGCTTCCTTGGCCCACTGCTAAAAGAGCTTTCAAGCCCATCTCTTCACATTTTTTTTCGTCAAAAACTGTGGCTGAGTATCCATACTGTTGACTGGATTCAACAGCCCAATCGGCCAATGACTGTGGGCTTTTTTTATTAGAAGGTGCATTCATCAAATCCATGATGCGGATTTGCGTACGGGCAGTGGCTTCTCCTATCGTCGCTGATTTTGTAGCTTGTTCCATCTCCGACTCTGCTACCACCAGTTGGAGCGTTGTAGCTCGTTCAAAAAAACTAAGCTCGCTACTTTTATCTGTTTTGTATAAACCTAAATCATAATCACCTAATAAGCAGCCATTAACAATAGCTTCTATCCATTGGAATTCAATGTCCCCCGCCAGTAAATGAAGTGCTACGGTATCTGGTAAGTTTTTCTTTTGCTTGAAAAAAAATGAGCGCAAGATTTTAATAAAATCAGCTTCGTTTGGAGTTTTGCCCAAGCCTATTAAAAACATCTTTCGATGGCCATCGTATAAGGTATGCACTTGCTTTGCTTCGGCTTTAAAATCCTGCGTCAAAAATTGCGAATTGGGAAACACCCCCAAACGTTCGGCCAAACGCTCATCTTGCCGAAAAAGATAAATGACAGCTTGTGCTACCTCTGGTAGTTGATGGACTACTTCTAAAGTCATTGATTTATTATTATTATTTTGTGTAACATCCACCTGCAAGCATGTGCCGTTGGATTTCCAATAATTCTACATTTTGAATTCTCAACTCGACGCTCCTAACTGTACCTATCATTACGCCACGGATAGGCAGTATTTGAATAACCTCGTTCTTCCCAAAAACCACGTTTATTTTTAGACATGAACTCTATTCTTTTAATCCATTTTGAACCTTTCCAAGCGTACAACTGCGGCGTAATCATGCGTACTGGCCCACCGTGCTCTTTAGGAAGAGGCTCTCCATAAACTGTATGCGCCAAGAGGACATCAGGTTTGAGGGCTTCTTCGAGCGACACATTAGTGGTGTATGTATCATATCCATAACACATCAAATGCGTAGCCGTTTCTTTGGGCTGCACCAAAGCCGCCAAATCTAAAAGTCTCACGCCTACCCACGACATATCCAATTTTGACCAAGTGGTAACACAATGAAAGTCAGACGTATCTTCGGTCTGTGGCAATGCCATAAAATCGTCCCAAGTCAAAATCATAGGATTTTCTACCTCGCCGTCAATGTAGAGCCGCCAACGGTCAAGGGTGACATTGGGTTGATATCCTAAATCCAACACTGGCCATTTGGTCGTTAGGGTCTGACCAACTGGGGTTTGGGGCATACCATGGCGGTTTAATTCACCGTGGCCTTGCGGGCGTGCATCGGCCAT
>JBGAUP010000012.1:29520-41405 GCA_044228585.1 Runella sp.
CTCAAATCGAGCTTTGAGCTTCATCCGCGCTTCAATGATTTTGTCGAGTTTACTGCTATCTTCCATATTATCACAAAATTAGTAACCACATAGGCATAAAACGACCTATCATAAAAATAGTTTCAATAACGCAAATTCAGTTCACTAAAGGCCGTATCCGAAAAGGAAAAAGATTTTGAAGTGCTATACAGGAGTAGAAGTATAGGTAGAATTCAGCACGCTAAGGTCCCAAGGCTGTTGAGCATCGTAGAAAAGTTGACCTTTTTCAATCAACAATGGGCTGGGGATATTGTTATGATATAGTTGGCCAGTCCCTAAACCTTGCGGCAGTTGATTATCAAACTCCATTGTAAACTGTGCAATAGCGTTCAGGCCAATATTGGATTCTAAGGCAGAAGTAATCCACCAGCCTATGTCGAGCCGCTGACCCGTTTCAATCCATTCGCGAGTAGATTCAAATCCCCCCAAAAGAGTGGGTTTGAGAATGATGTATTGAGGCTTGAGGGTTTTTAATAAACGACGTTTTTCGGCATAATCAAACGTACCAATCAATTCCTCATCCAGTGCCACAGGAATAGGGGACGTCTCGCATAATTCAGCCATAAGCTCAAACTGCTTAGGTCGGATCGGCTGCTCTATGGAGTGAATCTCAAAATCGGCCAGTCGTTGAAGGCGAGCCCGCACATTTGTTGCATCAAAAGCCCCGTTTGCATCCACCCTTAACGCAATTTCTTGGGCAGCGAAATGGCGACGAATATGAGCTAAAATAGCACATTCCTGATCAAAGTCAATAGCACCTATTTTTAGTTTTATCGTATCGAACCCCGCCGCGATTTTTTCTTCTACTTGCTGAAGCATAAAATCTTGGCTACCCATCCAAACCAGTCCGTTGATGGCAATACCCTGTCCATTGTTCACAAAATCATTGGAAAAAAGAATCTGCTTGCAGCCATTCAGGTAATCAAGCATAGCCGACTCAAAGCCAAATCTTATTGAAGGCCATTGATTACCTATAAGTTGCTCCAAAATAATCGGAATATTCCAACTATAAATTTCGAGGTCGAGGCGATTGAAACTTTGGCAGATTTGTTGTAAATTTTCTTCAAAGTCGGGGCGATCATCAATGCTTAATCCACTTAAAGGGCCACATTCTCCCATACCAATCAAGGTAGGTTGAAGATCATCATAAATTTTTATTAACCACGATGTTTTCTCCGTCAAAACACCCCGTGAAGTTCCTGCTTCAAACCGAAAATTCAGTTTATATGGTTGATAATGAACTTGTAGGGGCATTGGTAAAAGACTGTTTGGGGTAAGGAAGTGCACAATTTAGAGAAAAATACCTTACTTTGCCAAAGTCAGTTTAAGAAAATGTTAAGAAAGTTATCTAATGGTATCGGATGGGTATTGTGGCCATTTAGTTTACTTTATGGCCTTGTCACTTCCCTGCGCAATTGTCTCTTTGATGAGGGATTTAAAAAAATATATCAATCCTCTATTTACACAATCAATGTCGGCAATTTAACTGCGGGAGGCACGGGTAAAACCCCCCATATTGAGTACTTGGTGCATTTATTGAATTCTCGCTATCGGTTGGCGATTTTGAGCCGCGGTTATGGTCGAGAAACCCAAGGGTTTAAGCAAGCGAATCAACAATCTACTGCTGCTCAGGTAGGCGATGAGCCGCTTCAACTTTTCCAAAAATTTGGAGAGACTGTTGCGGTATATGTATGTGAAAAACGAGCCGAAGGATTACAAAAAATAGAGCTACAACGATTTAGCCCCCAAATCGTATTATTAGACGACGCTTTCCAGCATCGCGCTATTACTCCTCATCTCAACCTATTGCTGACGGACTATGACCGTTTATTTTACCGTGACTATCTTCTTCCAAGGGGCTTGTTAAGAGAGTCTAAACAAGGAGCAAAACGCGCTCAGGCAATCATTGTTACCAAATGCCCTACTAAACTCAAAAAAGAAGATAAGGTATTGATAATCAAAAATATAAATAATTATATTCGTCCGCAAACTCCCATCTTTTTTTCAACTTTTGACTACGGATTGCCCGTTCCTTACTTTGAGTCACTCCCCGATTTGAAGCCTAATTCAACGTGCTGGTTGGTATCGGGCATTGCTCAACCGCTCACTTTTGAACATGCCGCGACTGGATTTTTTGCTCCAAAAGGGCATTCCGCAATGGGCGACCACCATACTTTCAGCGAAGAAGAAGTAAAAAAATGGGCGAAAATTTCTGCCAGTACTCCCATTCTAACGACGGAAAAAGACTGGGTAAAAATCAAACCTATCTTAGAAAGAATGTCGTTAGAAAATAGTCCTTTTTACTATTGGCCGATTCGGGTAAAATTTGACACAAGTGATTTTGATGATTTTATCCTTAACGAAGTAACGCGACCGTTCCGCGTTTGACAAAGCTGCGGCCAATTTTGTCTTTGACATGAACGTAATAGAAATAGGGACCCGTTGGGGCTGGCTGGCCATTGATAGCGCCATTCCAGTGGCGCACATTGATATTATTCTGAAAAATAGGCGTTCCCCAACGGTCATACACCCGCACCTGTATTTCATTATTGCTATCTCCTTTCACTTCAAAGAAGTCATTCACGCCGTCGCCATTGGGGGTAAAAGCATCAGGAATATAGACATTGGTTAAGTCAACACACAAAGCGGGTGGAGGGTCAATGCAAACAGTGTTCGACAAGACGGCTCCCTCCTTCGTTTCTACTTGTAGGCGATAGCAATTTTGCTTACCGCACTCGGCTTTGTCATCTACCCGAAATAAATCAGTAAAACCAGGACTCCACCACGGAGCATTGTTCCGTAAAACAGTCATTTTGGTAATATCGGATGGATAACGGTACGGGGTCAACCCTACAGTGTTGTACTCAATATCTGGCGCAACTTTGAGAAAACTAACACATAAGACATTAGACTCTAAAGAAGCTACGCAGCTATCTCGGGGCTTGAGCTTATAACAAAAAATTTTGTTGGTATCTATTAAAACTTTGAACTTCTCATCCGCATTTTTAATAATCTTTCCAGTTGTCTGATACTGCCCTGCGCCCTCTTGGCGATATAGTTCCAAATCAAAAAGATTGGGATTGGCGACGGTAAGCTCGGCGGTTGTGGCATCAAGTATATCTATTTTGGATAAAGTAGCGGGTTTAGTCTCAAGCGACACCACTCGTGTGCTTTTACCCCCACAACCGCTCACGCGGTGGCGTCCTTGCACCGTGATTTGTTTTGGAGATAAGTTACTGTATTCATGCACTGATGACAAATTCAACCGATTGATAATTGCTACATCTCCGTCTCCCCATTCAATGACGTACTCGTCGTACTGCGTAACGTCGTGATTAGTAATGGTGAGGGTTACTCTTCCGTTAGGACAAGGTATAACCTTGAATGCTGGCGGCGTTGGGTCTTGCACCGTTACTCTACGGCAAGCTCTTTGGGGTTGTCCCATAGCACTTTCCGACAACTGCATGATGATATAGAGCCCTGGTTTTGTATAAGTAAAACTCGTAGTAGTATCGGGCTTGTAAGGTTGGGCATTGGGATTACCCCCTCTATAATCGTAGATGTATCGGCTTTTGGTAGAGCCATTTTGATTATTACGTACTTTAACCTTCAAAGAAGCACAACCCACTTCATTAATGAGATCTAACCCTCCACTTCCAACTCCTGGGTAGTTTTCGCACTGATTATCATTAATCTGTTGGGCTGAAAGCGAAGAAATTATTCCTAAAAAAATGCAAAAAAGAACTTTCCACTTTGCATTTTTAAGAGGCAAGTGGGATTGGATTTTACGGTAAAATGTTCTCCAAAATTGCATTCTTTTGAGCCTTTTCCGTAAAAATAACAAAATAGCGGCACAAAAATTGTGTCCGCTATTGAAAAATCCTACAAGCTATTTGAATTATCTAAGAATCGTAGCTCAATTTATACTTTTGTAAAACTTCGGCGGGAACACCATCCCAAGCGTTGGGACGGTTGCCGACGTAGCCCAAATATTTGAAACCTATCTCGGTGGTAAAATAACCCGTAGCGGTCAAATTTCGCATCAAATTGAAAAATGTGACGCCTTGACTCATCTCAGGTTTGGCCTGTTGCGGATAAGCAATCTGGTCTAACATCTGAATTTGCTGCGCTTTGGTACAAGCCACAAATTTCTTTCCAAACTGCTTAGTACATTGCACGTCCAACCAAGTCAGACCTCCACGCATGGGTGTTTGGTGTTGAGGCATATCTTTCACAATAAACTCAATAAACTCGGCCACTTTGGCTTCAGTAGCACCGCCAAATTGCCCGTCGGCAGGAATAATAAAATCGGCCAATAGGCGAATGGTTTGCATTTCGTGCGCACTAAAAAACGTTTGGGCGGCAGTTTTAGCATCACGTGCCAGTTCGGCAGCACTTTTTCCGTTTTTGAAGTCAGACAGTGAAGGCGGTGTAGCGGGCTTTTTGGGTACGTCGGCGTGGGCTTCTGCACCTGCGATTGTCGCCGTAATTGTACCCAACGACAAGGCTTTTAGCGTATCTCTGCGTTTCATAGGTTTGCTTTTTTACGTTGGTCAATGATGTATTCAGAGGCACGCATCGAGAGTGCCAAAATCGTCCAAGTAGGGTTTTTGTCGGCCTGCGACACAAACGTTCCTGCATCCACCACAAACACATTGCGTGAATCGTGTAATTGGCTGTAGCGATTCGTTACCGATTTCGAGGGGTCATCACCCATGCGCGTCGTTCCTACTTCGTGAATAATGCGCCCAGGCGCAGCCAAGCCATAGTTGGTTTCGGGGCCAGGTTTAGGGCCTGTTGGGATGCCCCCCATGGCAATAATCATCTCTTCAAAGGTATCTTGCATGTGCTTGGCCTGTTTGATTTCATGCTCCGACCAAGTGTATTGAAAACGCAATACTGGAATACCATACTTATCCACTACATTAGGGTCAATTTCGCAGAAGTTATCCTCCCGTGCAATCGCCTCTCCCCGTCCCGACATTCCAAAATTTGACCCGTAGAAATGGCGATAGTCTTCTTTCAACGACAATCCATAACCTCCTGCGGGTTTCATTTTACCATCTTTAGTGGGGTATTTTCCGTTCATGTTTTCCATGCCAAAACCGAAGCCATAGCTTGGCATTCCCATTCCTCCGCCGTATTCGATGTGATAGCCGCGGGGAAAGTCCAGTTTTTTATCGTTGAGCCACCACGGCGAGTAAACGTGCGCCCCTCCTACTCCATCTTCATTATAGCGTTGACGGTCAACCAAATGCGGCAAAAATGCCCCACGGCTTGCACCCGTAGAATCGTGCAAATACTTGCCCAGTACACCACTTGAGTTTCCTAATCCTTTGGTATGGCGAGATGATTTTGAGTTCATCAACAAACGGGCGGTTTCGCAGGCACTTGCTGCCAATACCACCACGTTGGCACGCACGGTATATTCTTGCCCGTTGTCTTTATTGACGTATGAAACACCTGTCGCTACCCCCTCTTGGTTGGTAATCACCTCACGCGCCATGGCATTGGTGAATACTTTGACATTACCCGTTTTCATCGCAGGTTTTACCAACACCGACGATGATGAAAAATCGGCATACGCTTGGCAACCCCGACTACACTGCGAGCAGTAAAAACATGAACCACGGTCGTTATTGATAGGTTTGGTCAAAATCGAAAGCCGCGACGGAATCACGGGTATGTTCATTTTTTTACCCGCCTGTTTAATCATTAACTCGTGCAAACGCGGCTTAGGCGGAGGCAAAAACAGCCCGTCGGGTTCGTTGGGTATATTTTCAACACTGCCAAAAACCCCTACGAGTTTATCTACTTTATCGTAATAAGGCTTTACGTCGTCATAGCCGATAGGCCAGTTATCCCCCAAGCCATCTACGTCTTTTCTTTTAAAATCTAATGGTCCAAAACGCAAAGAAATGCGCCCCCAGTGGTTGGTACGCCCACCAATCATACGCGAACGAAACCAGTCAAATTCTGTACCTTTCTTGCGGGTGTAAGGTTCTCCGTCAATTTCCCAACCTCCCCAAGCAGCGTCAAAATCACCAAAAGGGCGGTGATTTCCAGCCCCACGACGGGGCGATTCCCAAGGGTTTTTGAGTTGAGTAATGTATTTAGGATCGGCAGGATCGTACCACGGGCCTGCTTCAATCAGTGCCACTTTAGCACCTGCTTCTGCCAATACTTTGGCTGCCATACCACCACCTGCCCCCGAACCGACGATGCACACATCATAAACGGTGGGTTGTTCTTTGATTTGAAAACTCATATAGATAGAAACGAAATGGTTTTTAAAATTTTTGACTAATTAGTATAAAGCAATAGTCTTGCTACAAATACTGTATTCAAAACCAGCTGTACTATCATATATAAAAAGTTTTGTAACTATTATTACGTATGGTCTGACGATACCACATCTGACCTGTGCAATGAACACAAGCGTATAATTAAAAACTATGGTTAGATTATGTACTTACGTACGGTCTTTAAAACCAATTGTACTACTTTATTACTCTACTGTTTTTTGAACAGCAAGATATTTCAAGACATGGCATTTACCCCAAATTATCTACTTCCAAATCTTTTTTCAATAAATTTGCAACCAGAACGAACTTCTTATTATGACATTGAATTCTTCTTCCCTACTCGACAAATACACTCCTTATTGGCTCGGCGCTATTCTGATACTTGCTTTAGGTCTTCGGCTGTATCACTTGGATGCGCATGGCATTTTCTTCGATGAAAAGTCCACTATGGTTGTGAGTCAAGGAATCGTTTTGGATGGGGGAAACCAGAAAGATGTGTTTGAAAAAGGGAAATTCATATTTACTAACCAAGAGTTTTGGCGTACAAAGAAAATTGCGGACTATTACGAAGCTATGACCCGAAGTGACATCGGCAACAGTCCTTTCTACTACCTCTTATTGCATCATTGGCTCAATGCTTTTGGGATTTCTGATTTTTCAGCGCGGTCAATGTCGGTTTTGTTTAGTGTGCTTACGGTGCTTTTACTTTTTGTTTTTACTAAACATTTCTTCAAATCCAACGCTTTGGCACTGACTGCAGCGGCCTTGGCTGCTATTGAACCATTTTTTATTGCTTACAGTCAGCAAGCTCGCAACTACTCGTTGACTTTTTTCTTGACCCTTCTTTCTTCTTATTTTTTCCTTCGTGCTTTGGAGGCTGATGAAAAACGGGGAGCGGCTTTAAAATGGTACATTGCTTACGGAATTACGGCGTTTTTGGGTCTATATTCACACTTTTTAGTGGCTTCGGTATTATTGGCACAAGGCATTTATGTTTTGTTTTTTGTGAGAAAACTCAAAAGTTGGGTTGCTTTTGGAGTGGCTGGAAGCTTTGCCGTGGCAGGTTTGGCGTGGTGGTTTATCTATGGTGGTGGGCAATATACGCTGTTTAGCCTCAACCACCAGTCGAAAGTCTATCTTGAATGTGCGCTAAATCGGCCCTACAATAATCCATACGGTATTATTCTCCCTGCTACCTTTGCCAACGTATTTCAGAAAAGCCTCCCTATTTTCAGCGACTTGTGGGTGTTTACCAACGGGTTAGTTGATAAATTGGAGGGCAAAAAAAATGTGGCTTTTGCCTCAGCTATCGGCTTACTATTCATAGTTTCTTACCATTTTTCCAAACATAAACATCCCAAATCAAACTGGTTAATTACCCTGTCAGTGATAAGTATGGGAATGAGTACTTTACTTTTCAAAGAACGTACATTAAGTTTTGGTGTATTATCGGCTGGAGTATTTATGACTTACTTAGCGGTCGAAAGTATCTTTTCCTCTTCTCCTACTTTTTCCAAAAAAAGTCTTTGGTTTTTGCTCATTATCAGCATCATTCCTACTGCTTTTCTCATTTTCAACAGCGTTCGTAGTGGCCATACATACGGCCTTACTCAGCGATATTCAGGTTTTTCGTTTCCTTACGTAACCATTTTGGCGAGTATTGCCTTACATCGGTTGTGGCAAGTCAACCATTGGCTTAAATCGGTCATAAGTGCCGTTTTGGTAATTCAATTATTTTTTATTTTCCAAACCCTTCGTACCATTTATGCCGATCACTCACTCAAGTATAATTACCGTACTGAACCTCGGCAGCCCAATCCTCACTATGCGGCTGCTCAAAAAGCACGACAGCTCTACCAAAAAGGTGACACTATTGCATTGCCAGCGCCATTGGCTAAGTTTGATAATCCCATGGACAAGACCTATCTGCCTTATTCGGTGGTAGATGCACAATATTTTAATCTGTATTTACCAAAAGAAGGTATCTTTGTGCAAAAGTTAGACACCGTCAACGTGGACAAGATAAGATTGCAAAAGGCAGACGGTACGGTAATTGAACTTGCAGATTTGAAAGGGAAAAGATACTAATGCTCGAAACACAAACCATCGCAACAGACTATTTAAGACTCAGCGGCGAGCTTCGTCTCAAAGTCTTGGGTTTATATAAAAAAGCCAATGCAGGTCATATTGGTTGCTCATTGAGTTGCATTGATTTATTGATTGCAGCTCTGATTCACCAAAAACGTCCCCAAGATTCTTTTATTCTTTCCAAAGGTCATGCTGCGGCGGCTTTGTATGTGGCACTCAATTATTTAGGTGAAATTTCGGATGAGGTATTAGAGACATTTTATTTGGATGGAACTACCCTGCCTGCCCACCCTGCTCCTAATCAACACGCTGGCATTCCGTTTGCCACGGGTTCCTTAGGCCATGGTTTACCCATTGCCACAGGCATTGCACAAGCTAACAAATTATCAGGAAGTGATGGTATCTCGTTTGTATTGATGTCGGACGGAGAGACAAACGAAGGAACTACTTGGGAAGCGGCTCATTATGCCATTCAGAATCAATTAGATAACCTGATTGTGCTGATTGATCGCAACGGCTTACAAGGCTTTGGTTACACAACTGATATTTTGGGTAACTCTGCTGACGCTATTAAGTGGAAAGCGATTGGTTTTGATGTTTTTGAAGCCGACGGTCACAATCCAGCTGAATTGATTGAGATAATTGAGACTGCTAAAAATCGTTCAAATGGACTTCCCAAAGTAATTATCGCCCACACAATCAAAGGCAAAGGCGTTTCGTACATGGAAAATCGGATGGAGTGGCACTATTTGCCAATGAGCGATGCCCAATATGAACAAGCAAAAAATGATGTTTTAGATGCCTACGGCGTGACAAATTAGACTATTTTGATTTACCAAGATAAAATACACCAACTCAAAGGCCCTATTTTCGTTTACGGAGCCAGCGGCTTTATTGGAGCCAATTTGTTTAAAGATATTTTCAGCATTCGTCAGGATGTATATGCGCTTACGCACGACGCTACTAAGGCTTGGCGTTTGAAGCTACTTAACGTTCCGTTTGAGAACCTCATCCATTGCGATATTTTATCCAGTAACTCTGTCGAGGAAATTTTTGAGAAGTATAAACCCCGTACTGTTTTCAATTTGGCGGCGTATGGGGCTTATAGCAAGCAAAAAAACGTTAATCTTACTTACGAAACCAACGTCATTGGTACAGTTAATATCCTTGAATGCTGCACTGATGAAACCGTCTATATCCACGCGGGTAGCAGTTCCGAATATGGATTCAACTGCACTGCTCCCAAAGAAACTGATCCCGTAAAACCGAACAGCCATTATGCGGTTTCTAAAGTATCGGCGGCTTATTTGATTGAGTTTTATGCCAAGGTTCATCAGCGCAAAGCACTGAATTTACGCCTCTACTCTATTTATGGGGCTTGGGAAGAACCCGACCGCCTGATTCCAAGATTGGTAGAAGAAGCCCGAAAAGGCAAATATCCCCCGCTTGTTTCGCCCGACATCAGCCGCGATTTTGTTTATGCCGACGACTGCGTGGAGGCATTTCTGGACGCTGCTCTCAACGTAACCAACTCTATTGCTGGCAAATCCTACAACATTGCCACGGGTCAAAAAACCACCATGCGTGAGTTGGTGGAAACCTCACGTCAGACCTTCGGTCAGACTCAAAACCCCATTTGGGGAAGTATGCCCAATCGTGGATGGGATTTGGCCGACTGGTATGGAGACCCTACCGCAGCCGAACAAGATCTTGGTTGGAAAGCACGCACGTCATTGGCCGAGGGGCTAAAGAAATACCACGATTGGCAAATAAACAGCGAATACGAACAGCGTGTACTGCCCGCTTTCCAAAACCCAAAACTTAATCCTGTCATTACAGCCATCATTGCTTGCTACAAAGACGCGCAAGCGATTCCGTTTATGTACGAGCGGTTGGTAAAAACCTTCAATGAAATGAAGGTACGTTACGAAATTATCTTCGTCAACGACGCTTCCCCCGACAACCAAGAGGAAGTCATTAATGCCATCTGTCAAAAAGATTCAAACGTAATTGGCATTACGCACTCGCGCAACTTCGGTTCACAATCCGCTTTTTTAAGCGGGATGGAAATCTCGACAGGCGACGCTGTTGTACTCATGGACGGCGACTTGCAAGACCCTCCCGAAATTATCCCGCAGTTTTATGAAAAATGGAGTACGGGTTTTGATGTAGTGTATGGGGTGCGCGTTCAGCGCGAAATGAAACCTCATATTCACTTTTTTTACAAGACATTTTACAAAGTTTTTCAAAACCTCAGCTATGTCCCCATCCCACGTGATGCAGGCGACTTTTCGATGATTGATCGAAAGGTAGTCAAAGAATTGGTGGCCTTGCCCGAAACTGAGCAGTTCTTGCGCGGGCTTCGGGCTTGGGTAGGGTTTAAGCAAACGGGCGTGGACTATGTACGACCTGAGCGGATGTTTGGGGTTTCGACCAATAATTGGCGCAAAAATATCTGGTGGGCCAAGAAAGCCATTTTTTCTTTCAGTTTTGCCCCATTAGAACTGATGAGTTATGCTGGATTTATGCTCACAGGCCTGTCTATTTTGGGGATTTTTTACCAGATTTTGGCCAAATACTTTTTTGCGCCTGATACACCCCAAGGATTCACAACTGTTATTATTTTAATTGTATTATTTGGAGGTTTAACGCTACTTGGAATTTCATTCTTGGGCGAATACATCAGCAAGATTTTTGAAGAAACCAAAAAGCGTCCTAAATTTATCCGTACCAAAATCCAAAAAGGAGAGAAAATATTCCGCACTTCTGAAGAGATCATGACCTTGGTAAAGCAGCGTAAGAAGTGATGTTCTGAATACGCCTCTCCAAGCACCATTCAGATGAAAACATTCAATAACTATTCACTTATTGCCAAAATAAGTGTTGCGATTCCGCTTGTTATATTCTGTATTTTCCTGGGATACTTTGCAATGAATCTGCCCCAAGGAGATGATTTTGAACTGATTCTACACTTTCTTTCCAAGTACATCTCAACAGAAAATAATTTCGCTCAAAAAGTATCGCTACTAACAGCTCAATTTGTTGAACATCGGCTTTTTTATACCCGAATTGTTGTACTTTTACAATATCTGATAACGGGCCACGTTTCCTTTTACCTGATTATTATTTGGGGGAATTTGTCATTGATAGGTATTCTTTGGGTATGTTGGCAGCAACTAAAAGCGGCGGAGTATTCGCTCATCTATCTCATTCCTGTTTCGATTATTCTTTTTCAGCCCTGTTATTCTTACGATGGGGTTTTGTGGCCTGCAGCTACTTTGGCCTATAACTCCGTTTCGTTTTTTGCGATTCTTACAGTTCACTGGTTATCTACGCGCCGTAACCTACACTTTTGGTTAGCTGTATTCTGTGCTACGCTTTGTACTTACACATTTGGCAACGGTGTAGTGGTACTAATCGCTGGGTTGATCATGTTATTAGTACAAAAACGCT
>JBGAUP010000330.1:0-6013 GCA_044228585.1 Runella sp.
GTAAAACGATAGCAACAACACTCGCCGACTTCTTGGCTACATCCATCGAAATCGTTATATTGTCTTTGATAAGGACATTGGTGAGGTCAATGGTTTGGGCTACCCCATTGACCGACTCGGTATAAGTAGTGCCACTGTAAGTACCTATGACTTGGTCGGCAGGATCGGGTTCTATATATTGCTTTGAGCATCCAGAAAGCCCCATCACGAGCGCGAGAGCACTGATAATCAATAGATTATTTGCAAAATTTTTCATAAAAAAGCTGTTAATAGATGTGAAAAGCAATAGATTCAAAACAAAAAAGTATTCCAAGTTTATTATGTTTTGGTCTTGGAATACTTTTTCATTCAGAGTTACTAATTATTAGTGCTTACGACGCATGCCTTTAGGTCCGTCAGGGTGAGCAGGAGGCGTAGTTTCCTGTTTGAAAGTGCCATCCGCATTGAACTGCAATACTTTACGTGAAGCTTTTATTTCTTCCTCCGTTCCCGTAGTTTTTTCAATCACAACGAAATACTCACCTGCATCGTTTTTACCTGCCTTTTTAACGGTATAATCTGCGTATTTGGTAGCAGCATAAGTAGTAATTGCAGCTGGTAAAGCAGATACTTCCACTTTAGTTAGTTTAGCTCCTCTGGCATATTTTTCCAAAGCCTTGTTAAAAGTACCATCCGCATTGAACAGTAATCCTTTGTGCGTACCATCAGCCAATTTAAGTCCTACCACAATCTGACCACTGGCATCTTTTCCTGCAAACTGCACCTCTGCGCCAGCATAGTTAGCAGAAATATAGCTTGAAATAGCCGCGGGTAAATCTGCCGAAGCAATTTCCGTTAACTTACCTTTACACTTCTGTTTCGTTACAGTGTCGGTAGTAGCTGCCGAACGAGCTGCCGAAAGCTCCACAACTTCTGTCAAATCGTCCAACGTAGTACTGGCATTAATGTCTTCGCGGTTACAGCTTGCCAAAAATAACCCTACCAAAGCGAAAACTAAAAACAATGATTTTTTCATGGTTTGTTTTGTTAAATTTAATTGAAACTAAAAATTGATTTCAGTAACCATTACGCTGCCATCTTAGGGAGCGTGGCAAAAAAAATTAGTTTTTTTTAAGAAAAAAAAGAGGTACTTTTCTGCAACACTACATTGTTTTTGTGCGTATCACAGGTATGTAATATATTAAGAAGAAGTGCCGCTACCAACCATCCAAATCCGTTACTACCTTGTTTTTTAGAAAGAAAATTAACTTTACCGAAGACGACCTTGAAGAGGTTATCCGAGCGTGCCGCGACAATGATAGTCGCGCACAACGGGTGCTTTTTCAACAATTTTTCGGTTACGCCAAGGGAATCAGCCTACGGTATTCGTCTTCGATGGAAGAAGCCGAAGAAATTTTGAATGAAAGTTTTCTGAAGGTTTTTCAGCATTTAGACCGCTACGACCTTACTCAGCCTTTCAAAGCTTGGCTGCGAACCATTGTGGTAAATACGGCCATAAGCTATTATCGAAAAAATCAAAAGTTTCACGGTGAAATAGGCCTTGATAATATCCACGAGCCTTCGTTTGATGAGTCAGTGATTGACCAAATCTCTGCCGATGAGATTTTGGCCTTAGTGCAACAGTTGAAGCCGATTTATCGTACTGTCTTTACAATGCACGTGGTAGATGGCTATCAGTTACGCGAAATCGCCGATGTGTTGAACTTCAACGAAGCTACTGTCCGTTCGCACTTTGCTCGTGCCCGTACCAGACTTCAAGAATTGATTAAACAATCGTACCCGTTTTTTAGTGAGGGGAAAATGGAGCAAAAATTCAAATGAGTACCCCCCAACAAATAAAAGAATTATGAGGTTGATTACTCAACCCAAAAAACAATAAACAATGTGCAAAAGCACTAAAATAAAACAATGAAACCCGATAAATTTGACGAAGCTATACGCCAAAAGTTGGAAGGGATTCAACCCAGTTTTCAAGAAGAAGATTGGGCGAAATTTAAGGCCTACCAAACTACCCACGTCCCCAATTCGTTTTCGTTTATAAAACAATACGGACGTTCTCTCATGTACTCGGCAGCCAGTGTGGCTGCTGCCGTCATGGTATTTGCCAATGTGTACAAATATATAAAAAATCAACATTTAGAACAACAATTAGAACAACTGAAAGGTAAACTCGCTCAGAAAAACGACACACCCGTTCGTATTTCCAACCGAGTAGATACTGTTTATATTACCAAATACATTCAAGTCGAACCTACCCAAATTAACCAATATGATTCATCTGTACCTCAAAATGAAGTAAGTCCAAGCGGTTTAACAACCGACGACAAACAACAAGAAGTGGCTGAAAGTCTAAGAAAAGTAGGCAAAATTATCCGCCAAAACCCAGATGAACGAATTAGCGAAGTTTTTGAGCGACAAGCTGCTGACAATGAAATTGTGACGCCAAAAGCATCTGATACATCAGTAGAAGTAACCAGTGAAAGCCAAGAGATAAACCCCATTAAAAACCCGATTTCTTCAAAAACGAAAAGTAATATTACCACCAAGGAAACAATGGGTAAAAGCGCTGGTTTGTCGCCAAACTTGAAAAAAGGCAACGACCAAGAGAGTTTTGGCAACAACTCAAACAAGCTACAAAAACAGCAACAATTTGCAGTAAACGAAACAAATAGCTCGTCGCCGAACCCTCCTACTATGGGGGAAATGGCCAGCACCTCAACCGACAATTCGGTTGAAATTATGTCTTTAGAGCCTAATACGACCTTGTCCGAGCTTGACGGGCTGCAACCTAACGAAGCAAAAGTCCAACGTTATGCGTACGCCCAAGCAGCAGTAGCCGCCGCTACTAAGACGGAAAGTAAGAAAAGTACCGCCAGTGCCCCTCCAATTTCGTTGAAAAACATGAAGCTTAGAATGGGAATGGGGCTTAATATTGGGGATAAATATACTGGCTACTCGGTAAATAGCAGCTTGCTATTGGGCAAATTTTGGAGCATAGACGTAGGGCTTAGTCGCGCCAATATTAATGGGCCTCAGTATTATACGGAAGATATTTTTAAAGCCAAAACCCAAAAAGATTTTCAAACTTGGCAAAAAGAGAAAGGAGACATCAAACCGCCTCTCGCACTTCCTCAGGCTTTTGATATTAAAACCAGCGTTAACTTATTACGCATCCCTATAAGCCTTACTTATCGCTGGCCCATAAAAGACGGCTTTACCGTACTAACATCGGGCGGAACTAACCTTAACCTTTCGGCAAATCAGAAGTATAGTTTCTACAAAAAAGAGCGAAATGGGGAAGTAGAAGAAGTAGAGGGGCAATTCAACATCAAGCCTTCTCTATCCAATGATTTAATTATTGCGGCAGGCGTTGAAAAACAATGGCGACATCTGGTTGTTCAAGCAGAAACTTATGCGGCCCCTTACCTTCAAAAACCCACTTACCTCACCGAAAACCGTAATATAGGGGTTCGGGTTCGGATACTGTATTCATTCGGAAGAAAGCAAATTTGAGATTATCTTACCAATCTAATCTTCTAATAAGACCCGTCGCGTTCATTGGCCGACGGGTTATTTTTTTATCTTTGAGACTCATTTTACGCTTTATAAACTATGCGTATTTCATTTGTTGGCGCTGGAAACGTAGCTTGGCACTTAGCCCAAGCCTTCGAACTCGCAGGGCATCATATCATAGAAGTTTTCAGTCGAGATACCCGCAATGCCCGTCATTTGGTCAATAAACTCTACGATACCTACGTAGCCCCTGATTTAGATTTTGCCGAAAGTAGTGCCGAACTTATTGTCTTAGCCGTAGCAGACGATGCCCTAAAAGAAGTAGTTTCCCGCTTGGTATTACCTGAAAATTGCACGGTTGTCCACACTTCTGGCACAAAATCGCTGGAAGAATTACGCCAATTAATTGAGATTTACAGTGATATTCCTGCCCAAACGGGTGTTTTTTATCCCCTTCAAACTTTTAGCCGCGACGTTCCCATTCAATTTAGTGAGGTGCCGATGTGCATAGAAGCATCCGATTTCAAAACTGAACAATCCCTCATTCTACTTGCCCAAGATATTAGCAACGTGGTCTATTTAATGAATTCGGAAGAGCGGCGCATTCTACACGTAGCTGCCGTGTTTGCCTGTAACTTCACCAACCATTTACTGGCTATTTCCAAACAAATATTAGATGCCGAACACCTTGAGTTTGATTTACTCAAGCCCCTCATTCGTGAAACCATGCGTAAGGCTTTAGAAGCCCCCGACCCGTCAGTAGTACAAACGGGGCCCGCTCGACGCATATGATGAGAAATTATTGAAAAACACTTAGACTATTTAGAACGATACCCTGCTTGGCAAGGGTTATACGAAGTATTGTCAGAGAGCATTCGTCGAATGAAATAGTTAAAAGTATTTGTTCCAAAAATGAAGAAATAGAAATAGGAAATTGAGCCACAACAAAACCATCAATCCTAAAACTGTGAACCCCAAACCTCTTATTCTCCTCTTCCCCATTCACGAATCAAATTCCCACCAACGGGAATCCAGTCGGAAATGACACTAATGATACTTGGAGCAACTGGAACGATATATTCATATAAAAAACTTTCAACACGATAATGCGGCGGAATTTGGATTCCAACCGTACTCAACAACCAGAAGAACACACTAATCCCAAACACCCACGTAAAGATACCTACCGCCGCCCCAGCAAGATTATCCAGTGTTCCGAGAAGGGTATAACGAAGCATAGAACGAAGGGAGTAACCGATGCGGTTAACCATAAAAACGGTTGGGAAGAAAATAACCGAAAAGCCCACAAAAGGCAAAAACTTACGGGTAAGTTCTGCCGTAAGATAGGGCGCCAGTAAATCAGTACCAAAACGCAAAAACTTAAAACCCACAATCATGGCTATCACAAAAGCGGCTACCCCTACTATTTCAATGAGTAGCCCTTTGCGATAACCGTTAAATGCTCCCCACGCGAGTGGAATCAAAATCAATACATCTAAGGTGTTCATCCAACGAGCAAACTTTTCACTAATGTCTGCACCACTTTTCCGTCGGTTTGCCCAGCAAGTTCTTTCATAGCAACTCCCATTACCTTACCCATATCAGCAGGGGATTTGGCTCCTAACCGTTCCATAATTGCTTGAAGCTTGGCTTTCACTTCATCCTCAGTAAGCTGTTTAGGAAGGTATTTTTCAATCACCGCGATTTCGGCTAACTCTTTTTCCAATAAATCGGGGCGATTTTGTTGTTCATAAATCGTTGCCGAATCGCGACGTTGTTTTGCCGCTTTCGTAAGCAGTTTCAATTCGTCGTCGTTACTGAGCTGCGCAGTTGCCCCTTCTTTGGTTTCTTCCAACAAAATCAGCGACTTAATAGCCCTAAGGGCTCGTAGAGTGTCCTGATTTTTTTCGCGCATGGCTTGTTTGATGTCTTCGTCTATTCGTTGTTTGAGTGTCATAATTGTGTCATTTTTTGTAAAATGTAGCCACAAATCTACAAAAAAACGCGTTAAGGCTTTGAAAATTTCAAATGACTTCCTTATCTTTGCACTCCTAAAACACGGAGGTTGTAGCTCAGTTGGTTAGAGCGTCGGATTGTGGTTCCGAAGGTCGCGGGTTCGAGACCCGTCTCCCTCCCTAAAAAAAGTATAGGGATTGTGGTTCCAAAGCTAGTGGGTTCGAGTCGCAGCGGCGAACCGCCCCGTCTCCCTCCCTTTTAAAAATCCCAGCGTAATGCGTTGGGATTTTTTGTTTGCTTCCTTTCAAACTTTTTTATGCTCTCTTAGTTAAAAAAGTGCTATGTCTTACCAAATTCACCTATCGAAATCTTTTCAGCGTGTTATTTTCATCATTCTCCCTTTGATGCACTTGACAGGCTTAATAGGCTTACAAATGCCTATTTCACAAGCCTTATTTAAGGCTTTAGTACCTTTTCATTTGCTCAGTTCTTTAATTCTATTGCTACTTTTTCATTCTCAATGGAATCGCGCATTCATTATTTT
>JBGAUP010000331.1:0-5920 GCA_044228585.1 Runella sp.
AGGACCTATTGCAATGGCAGACGGAAGCGTGATTTTTGTAGAAATGGAACGAGGTACACTGAGCAAAGTAGATGCCGAAGGTAAAAAATCTGTGGTTGCCACATTGGGCGGCGGACCGAATGGAGCTGCCATAGGGCCTGATGGAGCAATTTACGTATGCAACAATGGCGGTCTGCAATGGTCAAAAAGAAATGGTATTTTGATTCCAGGCGAAGCGGCGAGTGATTACAAAGGTGGATATATTCAGCGGATAGACTTGAAAACGGGCGAAGTAAAAACCATTTATTCGGTATGCGAAGGACGAAACCTAAGTGCCCCCAATGACATCGTTTTTGATGCCGAAGGCGGTATGTGGATTTCTGACCAAGGTAAGTATTTCAGTACTTACAAAGAACACGGCTCTATCTATTACGCCAAAACGGACGGAAGTTTTATCAGCCGACAGGCAGAAAAACTGGAAACACCAAACGGTATCAGACTTTCGAAAGATGGCAAGACGTTGTATTACGCCGAAACCACTACTGGAAGGATATTTTCATATTTGGTGAGTTCATCAGGGAAAATAGACCCAAGTACAAAAAAACTGCTAATCGGCTTACCCGGACAGCAACTCTTTGACTCTTTTGCCTTGGATGAAGAAGGAAATATTTGTGCAGCTACGCTGCTCAATGGAGGAATAAGTATCATCTCAAAAGAAGGGAAATTGCTCAGTCATATTCCAACCCATGATATTCTGACCACCAGTATTTGTTTTGGAGGGCCTGACCGAAAAATGGCATATTTGACCTTGGGAGGAACGGGAAAACTTGTGAAAATTCCATGGAAAATTCAGGGTATGGCTCTAAATTTTCTAAAATATCAATAATCAACCCAATTTAGTAAAAACTGAACCAATGAAGACAGACATAAGTAAATGGCAAATGTCTTCAAATTAGCAACCTTTAATTTCCCATAAAAAGACTTAATACCATGATCAGGTTATTTTCTCTTATTTTTTCATCCGTACTAATCCTTTCAAATGCAGCTTTTGCACAAAAAAAGGTAAACTCAAAACCCCGTACCATCGTCACAACAGATGGTGAAATTGACGACGTGGACTCATTTGTTCGTATGTTGCTCTATGCCAACGAGTTTCAGTTGGAAGGCTTGGTGTATAGTAGCTCTCAGTGGCACTATAAAGGCGATGGTAAAGGAACGAAGTTTACTTCAGAAATGGACATGACCAAAAAGCTATACGGCGAAAAAACCGACCTTCGCTGGCCTGGCGTGACGTGGATGCAAGAGCTTATTGCCGCCTACGAAAAAGTGTATCCAACGCTCAGTACTCATGCCCAAGGTTTTCCGACAGCTCATCACCTTCGTAGTCTTATCAAAGTAGGAAACATTGATTTTGAGGGCGAAATGGAGAAAATTACCGAAGGGTCGGAGTTTATCAAAGCCAAATTATTGGACAATACTACCGAGCCTATTTACCTGCAAGTATGGGGAGGAACCAACACCATCGCACGGGCATTGAAGTCTATTGAAGAGCAGTATAAAAACACGCCAGATTGGTCTAAGATCTATAAAAAAGTCTGTGATAAGACCGTTTTGTATGCCATTCTCGACCAAGATGCTACCTACAAAAAATACGTGGCACCCAACTGGCCTGACCTGAAAGTGTTTTACAATGCCAGTCAGTTTTGGTGCTTTGCGTATCCTTGGAAACGTTCAGTGCCAGCCTCCCAGCATTATTTGCTCGAAGGGAAATTTATGGGGGAAGAAATAATCAATAACCACGGGCCATTGTTGAAAATGTATTACAGCTATGGCGATGGGCAAAAGCAGGCGGGCGACGATGAGCACGTTCATGGCGATTTGAGCAAGGTAAAAGCAGGACAATGGGGGGCATTTGGGAAGTATGACTTTATCTCGGAAGGCGACTCGCCCGCCTATTTACATCTGATAGATGTGGGTTTGGGCAATCTGCAACACCCCGAATATGGCGGTTGGGGAGGCCGTTTGAAGCAGTCAAAAGACAATCCAAATCGTTGGGAAGATGGCAAAGAGGTAGCCGATTACAATCCTCACACCCAAAAAATGGATTTGACCTATCCGCAAACCCGCTGGATTGAAGCCATTCAGATGGATTTTGCAGCTCGTGCCGACTGGTGCATAAAACCCTACAAAGAAGCTAATCACGCGCCTAAAATCACGATAAAGAAAGCTACTGAAATGGTAAAAGCAGGGCAAACTTTGAAAATAGAAGCCAATGCTACTGACCCAGATGGACAGCAAGTAAATTTGAATTTTTGGCAATACAAAGAGGTAGGGACGGGAAAGGAAACGCTTGAAATAAAGCAAGTAAATGCCAAAGTAGCTGAAATTGCTATCCCCGCTGCGGCCAAAAGCGGCGATACCTACCATGTGATTGTTGAAGGCAAAGACAACGGCGTCCCTGCCATGACTCGCTACCAACGGGTGATTTTGACGGTGAAGTAATAATTGCTTTTTTCTATCCTTGGGTCAATTTCAGCAAAGCGTAAAACTATCGGGTTCTTTGTTCAAAATCGTTTTTGTATCGGTATCTCCGAAAACTTTTTATCTTTGAAAACTTTTATTTTTTCTAAAAGTAAGAGAACTTAAACGGAATTTGACCCATTATCATGAAACGAAATCTACTTTTTTTGCTTTTCTTAGGCCAATGGGTATGTGCTCAAGAAAAAAAGCTTTACAGCTATTTTGTACCACAGACAAAAACTGCTGATAGCGATAATCATATCGAAGTTAACAAAAAAGGGGATACAGTTCTGGTAGCGCATTATAGAGCCATAGATGCGCTTAATAAAACCAACAACGAATTTACGAAGGTTTATAAAGGAACACCGTTTTTTAAGAATGGATGGTATAAAGGCTTTATTGTGGAAAGCAATGGCCATCAGTCTGATTGTATAATGGAGTATAATATTCAACAGGGGTTTGTGTATTTGGTTACTGACACTTTGCTGGATGCCACACAGATGCGTCCTCCAGAGTTCTCTTTGGAACAGCATATCTTTAAACTCTTCAAAAATGAATATTTTGAACCTATTTACGAAGGTAAAAACGTGATTTTGAAGGAATACCAGTGTTTGTTACAATCAAATAGGCCAGTACAACGAACAGGCTATGAAACCGAAGGAGGAGAAAATGAATACGAAGGTGAATTCATAAAATCGGTGAAATATTACCTTAAAAATGGAGCGAAATTAAAGGCAATACCCACTGGTAGAAAAATATTTAAACTATTTGGTAATCAGGGGAAAACGGTTGAATCATACGCAAAATCACGAAATCTAAACCCCGAGAAAGAAGCGGATCTAATAGATATTTTTAAATATTTTGACTCGCTTTGATAACTTTTTTGGGTAATTTTCGTTTCTTTTAAGTTCAATCTAACCAAACCATAACAAACAAAAAATGAAAAATTCATTATTTGCCCTGTTTTTGTCGCTTATCGCACTTAATTTTGCTTGTAGCCAAAACCCACCTGCCAGTCCACGTATCACCGTAGATGGTAAAGATGTAAAAATAGCTTTTGGACAACCAGCTAAAAAAGGTCGGGTTGTTTTTGGAGCTGAAGGCAGCCAAAGTCTTGAAAAATACGGAAAAGTGTGGCGTACAGGCGCTAATGAAGCTACCGTTATTACCTTCAAAAAAGATGGAATGTTTGGTGGAAAAGCAGTAAAAGCGGGTGATTATGGCCTATTTACAATTCCAGGAGAAAAAGAGTGGGTTGTGATTCTTAACAGTGAACCTAAACAATGGGGAGCTTACAATTACAAGCAAGACAAAGACGTACTGCGCGTTACGGTGCCTGCCATCACCAACAAAGAGTCTGTGGAAAAACTAAACTTTGAAGTCAAAGACAATGCTTTGATTTTTATGTGGGATATGGCGGGTTTCTCGGTGCCGTTGAAGTTCTAAAATCATCCCTAAAATTCAAGAAAGCCTGACCTTTTGGTTGGGCTTTCTTGTTTTAAAACATTCATAAGAAAGAGAATAGGAAGATTTTGGAGATTAGAACAATAAATTTTGAAGATGACGGTCTTTTATAAAAATACGAAACTTCATTTACCTTTTTATGTCCATTACTCGCCGCCAAACCATAGCCACACTTGCTTCTACCGCAGGAATTAGCCTTTTGCCCGCAACTTCTAACGCTACGGTGAAATCACCCTCTTTTGTTCCTTGTCTCAATATGAGTACCATTCGGGGACAAAAATTAGGGTTTATAAAAGAGCTGGAAACGGCTTCTAAAGCAGGGTTTCGTTCGGTTGAGATTTGGATGGATACGCTTCAGGAGTTTATTAAAAATGGGAATACTCCCGCCCAAGCCAAAAAAATTGCAAGTGACTTGGGGATTAAGCTCGAAAACGCCATTGGATTTGCGGCGTGGATTGTGGACGACGACAACGCTCGCTCCAAAGGTGTTGACCAACTCAAACGTGAAATGGAACTGTTGGCACAGGTGGGTTGTATGCGCGTAGCCACGCCACCTGTGGGTGCGCAGACACCCCAATCGCCTCGTATTGACCTGCTTAAAGCCGCCGAACGCTACCGCGTAATTCTCGAAATCAGTGACCAAACGGGCGTGATTCCACAACTCGAACTATGGGGCTTTTCCAAAAATCTCAATCTTTTGAGTGAAGTGATGTACGTGGCTATTCAGAGTGGACACTCTTCTGCGCGAGTACTGTTGGATGTGTATCATTTATACAAAGGAGGCTCAAGTTTGGATAGTCTTAAACTCGTTGGAAAGTCAGGCGTTGAAATTTTTCATATCAATGACTATCCTACCAATTTTCCCCGCGAAACCATCGTGGATGCCGACCGTGTTTATCCAGGTGATGGTATCGCACCGATCGGCCAAATCTTAAAAACGATTAAAAATCCCGAACGCCCAATTGTGCTGTCTTTGGAAGTGTTCAACAAATCTTACTATGCCCAAGATGCCCTTCAAGTAGCCAAAACAGGGCTTGCTAAAATTAATAAAGTGATAGCGGGTATTTGATTTTAGTGCTAATCTAAACGGTTTGCACGATATTTGCGTTAGACTACTAACGACTACCGATAACACCAGACCTGAATGCAGTTTCTTTTTCCGACTTTTTTGTGGAGTTTGCTGGCCGTAGGAATTCCTATTGCCATTCACCTGTTTAATTTTCGTCGTACACGACGGATTTACTTTTCTAACGTATCGCTTTTAAAAAACGTTGAGATGGAAACGAGTTCGTTTCGACGTTTAAAACAGTACCTCATTTTGGCGACGCGGGTACTGGCTATTGCGGCTTTGGCGTTTGCTTTTGCCCAACCGTACTTACCGAGTGAAAATAAATCGGGTACCAACGCCCAAAGTGTGACGAGTGCCTACGTGGACAATTCGTTTTCGATGCAAAACGAAGACAATAACCAGCGGTATCTGGACATGGCTACGGGAAAGTTGGACCAATTGCTAACGCTGTTTCGGAATGCGACACGCTTGCAACTGCTGACCAACGAGTTTGATGCCCAAGAACAACAACTTACTACTACCGACCGCATCAAAGATCGGCTGACGACCCTTAAGTTGTCGCACACGCCGCGTACTTTATCAAGTATTTATAAGCGACAAGTCAACCTTTTGTCGCGTTATGCAGGCAGTGGTAAAAATCAATTGTTTTGGTTTTCTGACTTTCAAAAAAGTACCGTTGGCGACTTGACTAAACTCAAAATTGACTCTACGAACCGACTTTTTATTGTACCCGTTCAATCCAAAACCACCCAAAACGTCTATGTGGACTCGGTGTGGCTGAATACACCTTTTGTGCGGGAGTTTCAAAATAATGTTTTGTACGTTCGCGTAAGTAATTCGGGCAACGACGACGTGCAGAATTTGGTCGTTAAGTTGTTTTTGGATGAT
>JBGAUP010000332.1:0-5893 GCA_044228585.1 Runella sp.
ATTTCCAAAATCAGTTCATAACCAAATGCGCCAGCGGGCGTTTGATAACCTGCCATCGCTTTTGAAGCAAGTACTTTTTGGGTAATCAACAGAGAGGCTTCGGCGGTGAGGGTGTAGCCTTCGGGTGTTGATAATCTTGCCTCTACGGTTTTTCCTTTGGCGTTGGTGGCCTTGCCCCAAATGAGCGATTGTCCTCTTTGTGATTGACTTTCGGTAGGGCCAGTTACCTTTTTGTCCACGTAGTTTTGCAATTGCTTTTTGATAAACCCAAGGCGAAGAATGGGATTGAACAAGAACTGCAATTTCATCAGGTAAAAGGCCATTTTGGGTACGCCTAAGTAGGTTTCGATATTGGCAATTCCCGTGGTATGGTGCGCGGTGGAAACGTCGCCCCACGGAATGGTCATGGCAAACTTCTTGAGTTTACCAAAATCAATGATTTTTCCTTTGTGGCCCGTGGGTCTCGCTACAATGAGTCTATTTTCTCTTACTGCGCCTGCGTTGCCCAAATTTTCGAGCATGGTGGTCATGGTTCCGTGTGAGATACTTCCGCCTACGCTCGTAAAAGCCAATTCTAAATGAGTAGCGTCGGGGAGTTGAGTATGCAAGTATTTGGCCATGCAGTCGGTAGGAACTACATCAAAACCTACGCCTGGGAGTAGTACAATCTGACTTTCGAGTGCTTGATTGTGGTACGATTTTACCATTTCAAAAACTTCAATCTCACCCGTGATGTCGAGATAATGCGTTTTGGCTGTCAAGCAAGCTTTAACCATTGGCTGGGCAGTTCTACTGAATGGTCCCGCACAGTTCAGTACCAAAGGGAATGGACTGAGGTGATTGACAACCTCAGCTTGATTATCTAACCCAAAAACTAAGTAACTCAGCCCATATTTTTCGGCAAGTGGTTTGATTTTACTTTCGGTTCGGCCTGCTATTGTAGGCTTTAATCCATTTTTTGCGGCCAATTCAACAATGCGAGTACCAGTGTATCCGTTGGCGCCGTAGATGAGAAATGACATAGTGTGGTTTTCGGTAAAAAATAAATCAGTACCCTTTTGTTTCGGCAATGGGGGCGGCAGGGGTATCGGTTGATACCAATCCAAAGCGGCGGTAGGCATCTTCCATAATGGCTGCGGTAGCACTGGCCCCCAGCCGAGCCACGCCCATCTCTTTGACTTTCAGCAATCCGTCAAGGGTGCGAACCCCACCTGCGGCTTTGACCAATACACCTGGGCCAACGTGGTCGAGCATCAAGCGCAAATCGTGTTCGGTAGCTCCTTCGTAGCTGTACTTGCCATCGGCACCTTTCACAAATCCGTAGCCCGTAGAAGTCTTTACAAATTCGGCTTTGACTTCCGTACAAATTTCGCAAAGTTTGATTTTGAAGGAATCTTGGGGAAGGAAATCGTTTTCAAAAATGACTTTTAAGATGGCTCCATGCTCGGCACAGGCTGTTTTTACGGCCCGAATTTCTTCGCGTACATAATCCCATTCATTGCCCAGTACTTTCCCGATGTTGACAACCATATCAATTTCAACGGCTCCGTCCAGACACGCTTGTAGGGTTTCGGCGACTTTAATAGCGATGGTGCTGTTGCCGTGGGGGAACCCAATGACCGTTCCCACCAATACGTCCGAGTCTTTCAGGAGTTCAGCGGCCATTTTCACGGCGTAAGGTTTGATACAGACAGAGGCTACATTGTATTTTTTTGCCAGTTCGCATCCTTCCCGCATTTCGGCGTCGGTCATGGTAGGATGCAAGAGCGAATTATCAATCATTTTCGCAATATCTCGAATCAGAGCAGTGTTCATAGGTATGGTGAAATTTGGTTGAATATATTTTTATGGATAATTGTTTTACTGATTCAAAATAGGGTTAAATATCTCTTTGAGAGCCATGACATCTTTGATGTGCGCTTCTACTGCTCCCATGGTGTGAGGCGATTTTGCTTCTACACACTGCTCTATGACCAAATGAGGTTGGAGTTTGAGTCGTTTGAGTTCCGTTGCCAATCGGCGGTAATCAATATCTCCCTCTCCAAAGGTTTCGCTCCAAACGCCATTAACCGACTGCCGAAGGTGTAGTTCTACGATTCGATGACCATAAAGCTTGAGTACATCAAAAACCGCCAATACCGAGTTTTGAGAACCCCGATACACCCAATGGGTATCAAAACAAAAAGCTACATTTTGGGGAGATGTATTGAGGAGTACATGGTGAAACTCGCGCGCTCCTGCCTTCAGTTCTACATCGTGGGTATGATACGCGAGTGTAATTCCTCTTTTTCGCAATTCACCTCCTAACTTGTCGAGATTGGCCACTTGTACTTGTAGTTCTTGGTCAGATTTTACCTCAGCTTCGCCCCGAGGAAGGGGGGTAGGGTTGGTGACCATGATTTTAGTTCCCAACTTCTTTACTTCTTCGGCAATGGAGAGTACCGACGCGATGGACTTTTCGGCCTGAGCTGGATAGTGTAAGAGACTATTGACATAGACAGAAGGTAACTGAATTTGGTACTTTTTTAAGAAAGGAGCCAACCGAAGTACATCGGCGGCTTCATTGAATGAGGGTTCGCAGGCCAGAAGACCCGTTTTGGCGTAGTCAGCCATGCACGTATCCCAGTCTTTTCCCCATTGTTTGCCTTCGCGCTGGTAGAAAGTGGTCCAGTTATAAAAATTTGACGAAATAGGGTAAGGGTAATCAGCCGCAGTGGGCTGATTAAATATACTTTTGGGAACAGCCCCTAAAGTAGTGGCCAAGGTCATTTTTTGAGCAAACTCTCTTCGATTCATGGATTTAGAAGCTGGATAAATAGCGCCAGTAGCTTTTCTTTAAAAATGCTTATCGGGGCATATTTTACTATAACTCTGCGTTTAGCCTATTTTTTGATGGGCATATTGGCATCTATTTCTTTGAGCCAATCGTTGAGCTTTTGGTGTAGTTCTTGCGCTTTTTCGGTATTGGTTTTGCTCAAATCCTTACTTTCAGCTTCGTCCGTTTTGAGATTGAATAGTTCAATTTGGTTGGTTTCGTAGCTCTTTGTCAATTTCCAGTCGCCCAATCGTATGGCACCCGAGGGGCGGCTGGTCTGGTTGCTAAAATGTGGATAATGCCAAAAAATAACCCCTCTTTCGTGTTTGGCAGTTGGGTTTTTAAGCAAACTATAAAAGCTTTGGGCATCGGGCGAGACGTCCGATTTTTGTCCCAGCATCTCCAAAATAGTAGGAGTATAATCGGTGTTCATAAAATATTGGTCGCAGATTTGGTTGGCAGGCAATTGTCCCTTCCAAGCCATGAGCGTAGGTACTCTAATTCCCCCTTCGTAGGTAAAGCCTTTCCATTTACGCAAATTGCCTGCCGATGTGGGTACTGGTCCTAATTCGGGTACGCCTACGCCGCCGTTGTCGGAAGTAAAAACGATGAGGGTATTTTCACTCATTCCTTGAGCTTCCAGTAATTGCAGGATTTGTCCCACGCCGTCGTCCATGCTTTCAATCATGGCCGCGTAGTAGGGGTTGTATTTCCCTTTGTATTGTTCGTATTTTTTGAGGTATTTGCTCACTTTGTCGCCCCGTGGTATCAAAAAAACGTGCGGTGCCGAATAGCAGAGGTACAGAAAAAAAGGCTGCTGACGGTTGGTTTTTTTTACAAAGTCAAGGGCGTAGTTGGTGAGTTTATCGGTCATGTAATTTGTGCCTTTATCCTCGAAAGTCTTTTGGTAACTGTCTTCGTAAATGCTGTAATTGTAGTAATCCAGTCCGTTTTTTCCAATCATTCTTGCGTAATCGAAGCCCTGTCCCCACGGGGCAAGCGAGTCTGCCCCTCCCAGATGCCATTTACCCACAAAGCCCGTTTGGTAGCCGAGCGTTTTGAGTCGTTCGGCCAAGGTTATTTCTGATGAACCCAAGTATTTTGTCCACTTAGCAGGTAGTACAGGCGAAAGAGAGTCTGTTCTTTCTCCTACCAAAAAATTGGTTAATTTAAGACGGGCAGGATGTTTTCCCGTCATGATTGCAGCTCGTGAAGGAGAACAAACAGGGCAAGCTGAGTAACTTTGGGTAAACTTGAGGCCATTTTTGGCCAGTTTATCAATGTTCGGCGTTTCGTTGTACGGATTACCGTAACAGCCCAAATCGGCCTGAGCTAAGTCATCAGCTAAAATGAAGATGATGTTGGGTTTGGGGGCTTGGGCAAAGCCCACCAACGTCGTTAATAAAAACAGGCCCCAAAACTGGAGGACGGAAGCACGTTTGTTACGATTCATTTTCTGAGGGGTTCTTCAAAAGGGATAAGGCTTACTACTTTGGCAGGGATGTCTTTCGTACAATCGTTAAAGTAAGTAGATATGCCTGTAAATCTAACCAATGAAAGATTTGTCAGAAAACGCAGTGATACTTCGAGTGCTTTCGTAAAAACGCATTTAGCAGCTATTGGGCCACAATGGCGGTTGAGTATCCTGCGGCACGCCATCCGTTGATACCTCCGTCCAAGTTATATACTTTTTTGAACCCTTTTTCTATCAGTATTTTTCCAGCACTCGCACTGCGGCCTCCCGTTGCACAGTAGAGCATGACAGGTTTATTTTTGTCCAATTTATCTATTTGTTTTTCAAAATCAGGTGCGTTATAATCCATCTGAATGGCCTGTGGAATGATACCCGCAATTAGTTCGGGCGTGGTACGTACATCTACTACTACTTCGTCGGGGAGGCTATCAATGAGATTTTGGAAGGTTTTTGCGTCAACGGTTTGTGCTTCTTGGCCAGTCGAACAGGCCCCCATGCTTACAATTAATCCGAGAGTTAATAACTTATTTTTCATTGGTTCTTTTATTGTTTTGTGATGAAAGTCAGTTTCCATGCGCCTCTCAATTCACCCATGGCGTAGCCTGTAGCTTTGTCAAAACGGTATTTTTTACGGATAGTGGAAGCCGTGGCTTCATTAATATCTACCTTAGGTTTGCCGTGGCATTGCAGGCAAGTAGGCATCCCGATTTTAATGGGTTTGTAATACACATAGCCTTTGGGTGTGTCTATGAGTGTATCTTTCAACGAAGTTACAGCCGTTGACGCAAAAAGTGCAAGTATTTTCTTGTCAAACAATGAAGCAACGTTTTTCGGGTTACGATTTTTGGCCGATATTCGCTGAATATCAACCTTGTATTTCCTTGAAAGTGAGTCGGTAAGCGGCATAGCTTTTTCGTTACAAAACGCCACAGCATAGTCAGGCCCTCCCTTCTGAATGGCGCTTAATAGATTCTTAACGAGCGTTTGTTGTGCTTGCAGGCTGATAGAATCACCGAGTTTTCGATAGTCCACTGCTTGGGATGGCGAGAGAGGAGTCGAATAAAAGGCGGTTGTGAAAACTGCCATGATAAAAAGTGAAGTGGAAAATAAGAGGGGTTTCATGGCGCTTAATGTTTAGTTTGTACGGGTGAATACAAGGTTAATGTGATTGGTCAAACCTTGATTTTTATGCTCCATATTTTAGAACGATGGCCAATTGTCCTGCGTGGTATGCCGTATGTGATACGATGCGTCCAAGGGCTTCGGCCTTGGTTTTTGTGCCAAATTCTTTGGTGGTGATGGTGCTTTGCCAATCGTTGTCGGTTTGTGCCAAAATAGCTTTTTCTAAGTTACTAAAAGCTTCTTCTTGATAGGTCAATAGTTCAACTAAATTTGTCCACTCGCCCGTATCTTTTTGGGCAATGACGGTCTTGGCCGATACGTGTAAGTCGGTTTGTCCAAATACATTTTTGCTAAAAAGTAGCTCTACATCAGCTATGTGCCGAATCAAAAATCCTGCGCTGTTGGGGCTATTACCGAGTTTTTTGGTCAAATCGCTTTCGGAAATCGTTTTCAACTGATTAGAAAAACGAGTACGGGCTTCT
>JBGAUP010000333.1:0-5917 GCA_044228585.1 Runella sp.
ACGGAATTCTGGAAGGTATTAATTCAAAGATTCAAACCATTAAACGCATTGCCAGAGGCTTTAGAAGCAAACAGACTTTTAAGAAAATGATACGTTTTGCCTTTCAAACCCATTCCGTGCAAGTAATATCATAAAGAACCTAATATTTTAACTAATTTAAGCATGGATTATTCTAATTTTTATGATAGACAGCAAAGTTTTGATTTCTCTTTATCAGCGTCACACCAAGCACATCTATTTTCAGCTGTACAAGCACCATTACAAGAAACTTTTGTTTCAGGGCAACCATTATACTGGCAAGTTGCAGGATATTCCTCAGACAACTCTTCAACACCTCCTACAATTTTTTTCATTTCTTGCTTTGTCATTATTTGAGCAGCAAATGAGATGATTATTTTTTTCATATTTTCTGTCCTTAAAATGAAAGATTGCTAATAGATTTATAAAAATTAGTTAGCGCAGTTACAAGCAGAACCACCTGTTGTATCTCTATCATGATCGGGTCCAGGCCCTCCATTATTACAATAGGGGAAAACAGTAATACTCCCATCTGCTTCTTGCGCTTCAACCATGTAACATCCTATTGACCCCGTACATGATGAAACACAATTACCACATGTAACAGTACAGGTGTAACCTGCTCCATCACCTCCCTTAATCATTTTCATTTGATTACGTGAAAGGATACTATCCGAGAAACTCATCAAGATCGTTTTCATTTTTGTAATGTTTTAGTTAAAATATTGATTTATGTTGATTCGGCCAAATCCGTAGTAAGGTGTTGCATTAAGCGGGATGCTCCTGTTAATCCGTATAATTCGGGCAATTTTCGCCCATCTACAAAAAACGTGGGTGTTCCTTCAATATTCGCATTCTTTGTCCATTCGCAATGTGCTGCAATTATATCATTGGGTACAATTGAGATATCGGCAGGGAATTGTGCCGCCCATGCGTCGTAGTTTTTGGTGGTTTGGGAGTACCAGGCCCCCATAGCAGCCCCCATACCCCCAATGGGGGCTTCAATCCCATTTCTGATTCCTTCTTCGGAAACAAGTAGACTTAGACTTATCATATGCTTAGCTACTTTTGTTTTACGCCCGTCTGAATCGTGACATACGGCAAAGATGATTTGGGCTTTGAGGTTGGGATTTTCGGCCAATACCTCTTCCAATTGTACATGACCTTTCCCACACGGCCCGCAGTAAGGATTTGTTACCATCGTAATGGTATGCTCGGCAGCGGGGTTTCCCAAAATAATCGGCTGTAAATCGGCAGGTACGGGGGGCATTCTTTTTTGTTTTGCTAAAAGTGCATTAAAGATGTCTGGGTTGTTTTTAAACTTCCGCAGTTCGCGCTGCCATCCATCAGCTTGTTTTGATTTGAGGAGCAACGGCTTGATAATCAGACAAATCAGGATAGGAAGTGCAAAAGCAGCAATCAAACCCCATCCCCCAATCCCTTCCCCTCTGAGGGAAGGGGAGTTCAAAACTCCCTCCCTACTGGGGAGGGTTAGGGTGGGGTTTAGGAGACATTCCGCCCAAATCACTACCTGCACCGCCACGCACAGCGGACACCACTGCTTGGCCACTCGCCATTGGTACCAGATAGACCAAAAGGTGTAAGGTAAGGCCAAGACCCCCATGACCCACAGGGGGAGTAAATTAATTCCCTCCCTACTGGGGAGGGTTAAGGAGGGGTTTAGGTACATCCAGCCACCCATAAAGTAAAAGAACCCTACTTCGCTCCAACCCAGCCACGAGGTGATTTTGGAGGCGGGTGAGGTCAGGATATGGTTGCAATCTGTTTTTTGATTGAGGTGGCAGAGGGAATCAGTGAAGTCGTTGGTTTTGCCGTACTGTACCGACAGTAGTAAGGCCGTGAGTATTACCCCTATGGCTTTAAGTCCTAATAATGCTACTGTGGATAGGTTGGGGCTTTGGAATATACCTACGGCTGTCAACAGCAGAAAGCCCGCGATAATCAGCGGCCAACGGAGGCTTTCGAGTTGTTCATTTTGGCGTTTGCTGGCGTAATCGTTTTCGCCCGAGGCTTCGTTGGGTTCGGCTATAAACACCACCCCCGACCATTTTTCAAGAAAATCTTCACGTGCTTCGGTGATGCGCTTTCCTTTTTCGTTACGGCAAGTGAAAGCTTCAGCGGTAGTGCTTTCTACCAGCACAAATGTACCACCGTGGGTACGCAGGTGCGCTATATAAGGCACTTGCAACAACGCCAACTGCTCGGCGTCAATGCGCAAAGCGGCGTTTTCGATGTGATAACGGTCGAGGGTATCGCCCAAACTCAGCAAACTGGGATAATCGGGATGCTGTTCGAGGGCATCGCGCAGCGTAGTGAGTGTTAGGTTTGGGCGCAGATTGCGTAAGTATGCCCATGCTACTCCGAGTAGATTTTCTCGTTCGGTAAAGGAATGGAGGTTCAACGTTATCATACAATTCAGAACGCCTATTGGTTTTTGATACTGCCAAACTTAGCCAATCTTTCTTTAGGGTCTTATCAGGATTTCTGATAACTTTATTAGAAATCCTGATAAAATAATCCTGTTTTTGTCGTTGAGCTTGTTTAAACTTTTGTTTTTCGATTGATTTTCCGCAGAAAGATGACTGAGAATGCGATGAAATGTAAAGCCATCCAGTTTTTTACTGAAAATTCAAACCTAACCAAAAGAGCTTTAAATCCATCAATCCAAGCATTGGCATTTTCAATTACCGAACGGTCTCGATAAAGCTCGTCATCAAAAATATGTGTACCACTTTCGTAGGGCTTGGTTTGTTGATTAGTTGAATTTCTTGAATTTTGCTTAATGTTGGGAATAATTTCTTCTTGTTGGCAAGCTTGGCGAAAATCGGCAGAATCAAATCCTGAGTCTGCGTTAAGGAATAATCCACTAAGATTAATTTCTGCTTTTTTCAACATGGTACATATTTCATCAAAAAGAGTTTGTATTTCATATAAATCATGATGTTGACCCGCTTGAGGAGTTGACATAGCAAGCATAACACCTTGATTATCTGAAAGAAAAAGGGTATTTGTTGTATTAGCAGCCTTTCGGCCCTGATAACCAATGGCATCTCCTCCATTCTTTGCCAGAGTGTGACTACCATCAAGTTCTATACTTGATAAGTCCAGATGCCTTAGATTTGATTTCAAAATATGAATCCAAATTTTCTGCCAGCAACCAGCCTTTACCCATTTATTAAAATGATAATACACCGTATTCCATGATAAAATAGTGTCACTGAAAAACTCCTTCGTAGGAAGCTCTCGCCATTGACACCCTGTTTTTAAACGATGAAAAATGCACTCTACAATCTCAGCAAGTGGTGTTGTCACTTCAAATCCACGTTCGCCTACCGTTAAATGTGGTACAATCCATCGCTCGGGCGACCCCGTTTTCAATCATATCTTTGTTCATGATTCCCATTGAAGTGTTAGTTTAAGTTTGGTCACTCAAAATTCACACTTATTGGGGAATCTTTCCCTAAAGTTTAAACAGCTTCGTTTGATAACTTTTTTAAAAATAATATCGCCTTTTTGATTTTTTTGCGCTATTGGCAAAAAGTTACACGATACCTACAAGAAAATTAGCTAATAAAGCTCCCTGCGATAATAGGCAGTAGTGATGTTTTTTTATTAAAATAGTCAGACCAACATATAATAAACAGAAAAAATACAGCTGATGCTCGAAGAATATACCGAACGATGCCAAAGACTGGAAAAGATGAATGATAAATTGCGGAAAGAAAATGAGCAGCTGCAGGGCGAATGTTACTCTATATCTTTACTTAACTTCTATCTGCTTTTTGGAAACAACTACTTTACCCTCTTTTGTAAGACCCTCAAAATGAACACTGTATATTCCTTGTTTTTGGGGCAGGGCAACTGTGTTTATAGTCAAAAGTTGATTTATGGATACTGAATTTTTCCAATAAAATACAAATGGAGAATCATTCTTTTATTTCTGTTGTAATCCCAGAAATAACTACTCTTTTAAAGTTAAGAGTCGAGGCAGCACTCAAATTTCCATATTTCGCTGATTGCTTAGTAATAATTGAAATAACGCCAATATAGCCTCGAAGGCCAGTCAATGCCTCGGCACGATTGACGACTTCGACCCGTTCTACTTGAGTAACTGGAATTTGGGAAATTAGGTTTATATTGTCAAACGGAACACCATCCACCAATACCAATGGTTGCGGGAGTATTTTCTTTTGGAATCCGCCAGCAGATGCCCCCATTCGCATTGTAATTACTAACTTAGTAAGACCATCTTCTGCTGGAAACTCTACGATGCGAAGCCCAGGGATACGACCTTGGAGAGCAGAGATAATATTCATGCCAACGGCATTTTCGTACAAATCTTTTCCCTGTACAACATAATCTGCTTCTTTGTAAATGGATGCAAGGGGTTTAGGAGGCGTGGATGCTTTAATCCTTACTTCTTCCAAATTAATACCTGATTTAGAAAAGCTTGATATTTCGGCAGAAGTGTCAATTTTTTGCAAAGCTGGCTGTTTGGGTATCCATAAAGGGGAAGAAAGCGAATCATACTGTATCTCAAACCCCTCAACTGCTTTTCCTTTTGGATTCAAGACTTGAATTAAGGCTGTTTGGTTTCCCTCAATGGGTAAGTCAATAAATGAAAAATAGCCTGATTCGTTCACAGTTGCAAAAAAACTCAGATTATCTTTGGGCAACATCAGCACTATATTGGTGTGCATATTTGGTTTAAAATTGGTGATTTTCCCCCTCAATTCTATTCCTTTTTCTAACGTAAAATTGCCTTTGGGAACATCCATCAGATTACCAAAATCAGTTGCAAAATGGGAAATTACTAACGCAGGATTCACTTTTTCCATACTTGTGATTGACAAACTGCCCCATAACAAATCAGCTTGAGTTGTTTTCAATTGTAATGAATCCTGAGTCATTAACGTTTCGAGTAGCCTTGGCTCCGCAGCAACATCTATGGGAGACGTATAAGCTATCCGTTCGTTTTTTGATAATACAGGTAGCCAACGATAACTGTAAGTACTATCTGAAAAATTTCTCATCCATTGCGTGTAAGCCCGCAATAAATAAGTCTTTGACTCTGAGCCAATTAAAGAGTCATTCAAAATAATTTGGGTAGCAAAGCATCCCTTATCTATTTTTAACCGTTGATGTACAACGATTTGGCGAGTATCAGGATTAACCAATTCCAAATGTACGATACCACTCAATGTATCGGCTGAGGCAGGATTAGAATAGTACATCCTACCGCTCAATTGTACCAAATCATTGGAGTAATAATAGGGGCGGTCTGTGACAAAAAAGGGACTTTCTCGTACTATTTTTTTAGGTGAAGGCATCTTCTCTTCTATTGGCAAAGAAGTAGGTTGATAATCAAGGGGCAACATACTCGCCACTCGGTTTTCTGCCAAATACCCTGAAACAGAACAGACCTGTGGATTTAACAAAATCCCTTGTTCATTAAAAAGCAGTGGTTGGCCATTGCTTTCAATCCACGCTACTTGACAAGCTTTGTCTTTATAAATGGAGAATGTCCCCTCTTTATCATTAAAATGAATCTCTACCCGACCAGGCAATACCAGTTGGTAGATATTTTTTGCACTTTTCCTAATTGAACTATCCAATGAAACTTTGGCCAATTTTTTGAGTTGATTTTGGAAGAAGAAAGGAGATCGTTTGGAAGGATCTTCACCTGGCTTATCTACAAAAAATTCAAAACCTTCGATTAAAGCTGTTTGATTTTTCAAAGACTTAAATAAATGAATATCTGAACCTCGGTAAGCTTGCTGACGTCTTGCTTCCCACTGTAATTTTTGGCGGCTATCGTTGCTGAATAAGTTGGAAAACTCGGCATAACCGTTAAAAAAAACCTGAGAGCCATCAAAAC
>JBGAUP010000334.1:0-5828 GCA_044228585.1 Runella sp.
TTTGGTCATGTACTTGGCAATGTAGGCCGTTAGCTTTTTGATATTCTTAATGCTGTGAATATCAGTAGTATTTGGGTCTGTCCAGTTCGATTCTATGCCTTTTTGATAGGCTGCTTTTTGGCGGGTTTCTTCCTTTTGGCGGATTTCCTTTTTTTCCTTTGCTCCAAACTTCCTTTTCTCAAAAATTGCCCGTTCGCGCTCTTTTTCGAGACGTTTTTCTAACATTTCTTCCCGAAATACAAACCCGTTACGGTAAATATGCTTCTGAATACGGGCGTATGATTTTACGTACTCAAAATTTGGATGATCCAGGTGTTTGTTCCAAATCTGACGCAAACGAGCGGCGGGTATTCCTCGATCCATCAATACGTGAAAATGGAGGTTCCCGTTTTTTTGGGTTTCGGCTACCCACAAATAACATTTTACGTTCCATGCTCGTATCATTTCTTGCATGAAGGGCGTAAAAACAGACCGTTTTAGGTCGTTGTCGCACTCCATTTGCTTAAAAGGTAGCGTAAGCGTTACGAAGGTAGGATAGACTACATTGAGGGGTTTTTCTTGCCCAGCCACAAACGGAAACTTCATTGAAGTATTTAGTTCTATGGCTATCAGTAGGTTTTCCATGATGCCCTTTACGTGACGGCGGGTAGCGTCCGACATATAGCCATTGTAGCCCGTTTCGTTGACTTTCTCCAAATTGGCCAAACTGTTTACGTTGGTTTGGGTGGTTTTTTGCGTGGTGTAGCTTTTCGCCCGTCCGTAGGTTACTACGCTGTGAGCTTTGAACTTCGCTACGCGTTCCCAGACAAAAGTAGGTTCTGATTTTAGGAGGGTCTTTTGCATCTTGATTTTGGCGTTTGGGAGGGTCTTTTCTGGAAAAAGTGCGTTTGGAGCGTTTTAGAGGGGGTATTTTGCAGAACCGACGTATTGATAAACCAATAAAAGGCTTACGCCTATGTTCAATGAGACTTACGGATTTTGGCATCCATAACAGGGCTTGCATGGATTGAGGGGTCAAACTTTAGGAGGCGGTAGCATTGATGTTCGTTGATGCTAATAGGACTATCATCAACAATCCATAAGGAACGGTTTTCGATTGGGCAAACGTCCTTTAAGCTGTGAAGCAATGAGGGGGAGCTGACATAAATAGTTCCTTTTCCTACTTCGCCATATGAACCAGCCATAATTCTAAACCCCGAATAAATACTTTTAGCAATGTACATTTGATGGCCTTCGATAAAGAAATTGATTTTGTAACCTTGATTTTTTAAATCGTCCACTTTCATTTTAGCGTCTATTTGAGGAAAAAACAACTTTGCTACGGCTAATGAAAATTGAAATTGATGCGAAGTCGTCATAAAACGGCTAATTAGCATATTTGGGCAATTCTTAGGGCTTATATCCAAAGGGTACAGGGTTCGAGGGGATAGTTCAATTATCATTTTGATTTTGGTTTAATGTGTGTTTCTTGGTAAAGTGCGATTCCAGCCCGTACAAATGCCGCAGCTTCATAAGTAGCGTTCATAGTTTTAGTAATCATTTTTCTGATTTTGTGAGCGGCTAAGTTGCAAGCGTAGCGGCAATAGATACGACGGGCGTTGAGTGGCGTAAATTCATTACCACAATAGGCGCAAGTTTTGAGAACCATTGTGTTTTGGATTTTAAAACGGGATGCCGTCTTTGTCTTCTGCAGCCATTATTTCGGATGTAAACGGGGCTTCGGTTGTGGTATTGGCCACTGGTGGCGGGGTCTGTTGGCGTAATCGGTAGGGGAGTCCGTGGAGTTTGTGGAGTTGGGCGTTGAGGCGTTCAGCCCATTGTTCAAAAAACTTCATTTGATCGCTGTCGTTCCATACTTCTTTACCTTCGCTGTTGAAGCCCTTCACCATCGGGGGTAGGCCATTGGGGTTGTCTTTGGTGAAATAGGACTTTAGAAAAGTGCCGCGTTGACTCACTAACAAGGCCGTGCCGTCACTTTCTTTTTCTTTGAAGGTCTGAATCCTGATAAAATGGTTTAAATCGGCATTGGGTAGATACGAAAGAAGTCTTTTTGATTCGCGGGATGAGTAGCGAAGCTGTAAGCAATATTTTTCGGCACCATCTTGCAGCCATATAAGCCATTCTTTCCAGCCGTTTTCGCGCTCTTTGACTTGAATATCTATCAACATCGCTTCTACAAAACCAAAACGCCGTTCGTGGATGTCTATGTAGGTTTTTACGCCGTTGGGGTCTATGCGTTCGGCTTTGCGGGTGATCGTTCGGGTAGTGGGGTAGTTGACCCGCTGACAAATATGGTAGTCAAACAGATACAAATAAATGATTTCGTTTTTTTCTTCGAGTGCCATTGTGATTTTGGTAGTTTACAGTGTTTCAAAATTTGATAAAATGAGTTCGTCTATTCGGGCTTCGATGAGGTCGCTTGCTTTCTGAAAATTGTCTTCGCGGCTGCGGCTTTTGATGATTTCTTGAAGCGTAATTACTTGGTCTTGAAGTTCTACAATGTAATGCGCTATGAGCTTGATTAGTGAATCGTTTCGGGGGTCGTCGGCCAGCCGTTGTAAGGCAAGCAAACACTTTTGTTCTGTCGTCATTTCGGTATTTGACTCAGTTTCTTAGCTTCCCATTTGCCGACGATTTCCAGTAAATACGCGTTTAGCTTTTCTACGTCGTGTTGGTCGGTTTTGCGGCTGTGGTAGCCTTGCCAAATGCCCTGTTTTAATTTGTGGGCTGTCTCCGTTATTTTTTCTTCTTCCGTAAGTTCGGGCTTAGGTCGTGGAAAAGCCGTTATCATGGTACAGGTTCGTTTTGGAGTTGGTGGTATTGGAGGGTCGAAATGAGGTGATTCAAAAACGTTACCGAAATGCCATCGTGAAAAAAAACGATTGATTTGATGTTCATTAGTTCTTCAATGGCTTGGGCGCGTTCTACGTTGTTGAGGGCTTTTAGGTCGAGGGGCTTTTCGTGGGCGATGGTGTCCAAAGAAGCCACGGTAAAAGGGTCATTGGGTTTCATCGGTAGCGGCGGTTTGGGGTTTGGTGGACTTTTTGAGGGCAAGTAGTTGCTTATTGATTCGGTTGATTTCTTCACTACAAAAGTTGGCCATTATGGTAAGGTGCTGGATTTTCTTGCGGCGGTTGATTCCAAAAAACCACGCCTTTAGGCTCGACATTTGTTCTAAATAGGCGATGTCTGCCCAATGTCCAGCACGTTCTTTGATCACTTCGGGCTTTAGGTTTTCGTAAAGGCAGATGAGTTCGGCGGTTGTTTTCATTGTTGGGAGGGGTAAGAAGTACGGCACGTTAAAAAGCCAGTAGTAAAAGCCACACAATACACCACCACGGCGAGGCCGCAAACAAAGCCAAGTGTACCAGGGGAAAGAGCGCAACGGTCGTAAAGGCGACGGCTTTGAGGTAGTCTTTACTGATTCTAAAAGTGTAATGGGTTTTCATGGGCGTTAGTCGGTAGGAAGTAGTTGTTTGTTTTTCCAGCGTTCAAACTTGCTATTTTCGGGCATGGGTAGCGGCTCGTCTTCTTTGATGAGGTAGCCGTAGGCTTCAGGTTGGGCATCAAACAGCCGCAAAAACAGTTCTCTGATTCCCCGCTCTGATGTGTGCTGCAATAAGTACTCTATCACAAATTCTACTTGACTTGGGCGCATGGTACGCCGTCCGTAGATTTGTTCTTTGAAGGTCCGAAGCCCAATATCAAATTTTTCGCAATAGAAAAAAGCGCAATCGTTTTGAACCGTGGTATCGTGATAATCCCATAGCTCACGGGCAAAGGTTTTCTTTTCGTCGAGGCTTAAAAGCGCGTGTTTTGTGGTGGTTTGCATAAGTGGTTTTAGATGGATAAAAAATGTAATGAGATAGGATTAGTTTTCTTAGTTTTGCCCTGTACGGTGGGAGCATAGACAGGACTCTAATTCCTTTCTACTACACCCCCACGTACACAACAGCATGAATTCAAAAGTGCAACTATCCATCAAAGGATACAGCACGGAGTTTGTGGGAACAGCGGCCTTTCTCATCAAAGCGGTTATCTTGGTGGTAGTGGCCTATGCTTTCTACAAACTCGCGGTTCAGAAAACTTTGCAAATCACTATTGCTTAGTTTTCGGTGCCGTTGCTTCACAGCGACGGCATTTTTTTTTAGTCTTTATTTTTGGGTTTGGTTAAGAAGCGGCGGAGATTCCCCGCCGCTTGCTTGTTCAATCTTAACTTAAACTCCAGACCCTAAATGAGACTTTTGATGATTTCAAATATTTTTCCCTCTTCGCTTGCACTTTGTCTTACGTTTTGCGTTATTTTGTTGCGCTTTGTTGATGTTGGGTGTACAAATGTAGATTCATTTGAATCAAAAATACAAATTATGAATCATATATTTTTTGCATTTTTTTGTAAAATATTGATACATAGACAATTGAGGATTAAATAAACAATCAAATATAGACATGAATAGTATTGTTGAAGCAAAACGGTATTTGGACAATGCCAAATCCATTCTTAAAAATCAGGCTCAAAAAGAGAACGGTATTTATCAAGACAGGAAATACGTAAAACTCGCAGGTCATGCTGCTTATTTGGGAGTTTTGGTAGCGTTGGATAGCGTCTTAGGCCGCAAAACCAAAGGCCGTAAATCAGTAGAATGGTATAAAACAGAACTATCAAAACTTGATAGGCGTATTACAGGCATATTTGATGCTGCTTACGATACCCTACATCTTTCTATGAGTTATGACGGGAATCCATCAGCAGGAGTAGCTACGGAGGGTCTTAAACAGGCCGAACAAATTATTAATTGGGTAGAAAATAAAACTGCAAATGCGTAAATAAAAATGGAGACAACAATTAATCAAAGAATAGAAATGGTAGCCGATAAATACGCAAAAAATCAATCAGATTTTGCAAAAAAAATAGGTAAGCCATCACAAACCATTTCAAATATTATTGCTGGACGAAGCAACCCAAGTTTTGAAGTAATTCAATCTGTTTTAGAGAATTTCCCTCAAATAGACCCTTTTTGGTTAATACTTGGCAAAGGGGGAAATCAACTAAACGAAAATAGCAAGCCAAACGACAAATACGTAATGTCATTAGAAGATAGAGTGACAGAACAAGCCGCAACCATTCGCGTTTTATTGGGAAAGTCGGGTAGTGTACTCAGTGCTGGATATGGGGAGTATGCCTTTTTTTTGGGGGCAATCGGCCTAATATTTGGGTACACTACACTAAGCTAAGGGCTTAGAACAGCAATAGAAGGCGTTTTTTAGCGTTGGGTGCTGTACCCAGCGGGATCACAAAACAAAGCTCAAAACGCTTAAAAACCTCAAAATCATACAGATTTTGAGGTTTTTTTGTTTATTTTCTCTCAAAATACACCAAACAATGGCAGCGACTAACCGTCTCAACGCTTAGGTTACCTATTCGGTTACACGCTTTGATGATTACTTTTGTGTAACCGATTTGAGTTGATTTGTCTGATAGTCAATTGTTTATAAGAGTGTGATTGGCCTCAAAAAACATCAAATCTTATGCTATGTTATAGTCATCGCACGTGCGACCCCGTCGGTTATCCAAAACATCATCCAAAATGAAAGTAAATTGCACGGCGAACCGTCAAAACGTATGCCTCTTGTTCTGGCTACGCAGGCGATCCGCCGCAGCGTTCAAAAGCTGACGAAAAAGGTCTTTGCCCCGTATATTTTTGACTTACTGTTGAAGCAGTAAGAACTATCGTCAGAAAAAAACACTCCAACAAATGGCTAACTAAATTGGATTATGACCAACTTATTTTAGGCAATGACAATTATTCCACGGTTACCGATTTCGC
>JBGAUP010000335.1:0-5824 GCA_044228585.1 Runella sp.
GCCAATACCCGCGAAGATAATATTGGGCAGCCAAACGGCCAACATTGTGTTGATTTTGCCCGACTCGGCAATGCCTTTGGCCAACATAAAAAACAACAGATATACAAAAGCTAAAATAAATCCAAAGGCAATTTGAAGCCCCGAACCACGTCGGCTTTTTCTTGCGGAAACTACGACTCCGATGATTGTAAGAATAATAAACGCAAATGGGTGTGTAAAACGCGTATATTTTTCGAGCAAATAAGTTTCAACCCCATCAGCTCCTCGCAATTTAAGCAGTTCAATATAATCATTTAGCTGAGTGAGCGTAAGTTCTTCAAAACGGTTTTTATCATTTTCAAAATCTTTGGGACTTAAATTAAGGGTTGTATCTATTTGTGTCCCTTGGCTCATGGTTTCAGTTAGTCCGTTTATTTTCCGTATTTTATAATCAAATACTGTCCATTTTTTCTTTTTGGGTTCCCATACGATTCGGTCGGAGGTTAGCTTTTCTTTGAGTTGATTTCCTTCAATGTGTTCGAGGGTAAACTTATAGCCCGTAAGAGAAGTGTTGTTATAACTTTCCAAATAAGCGTAGAGTTTGGGGGCTACTTTGACGTGGAAATTGCGTTGATTGAAATAATATTGGTCTTCGATGTATTTGTATTCAAAGGCCAATCTAATTTTATTGGCACGAGGTATTACCCAACCTACCATATAAAAAGTAAATGCTGCTAAGATTAATGAACCAATAAAATAGGGAACTAACATTCTCAAAAAACTAATACCACTACTAAAAATGGCAATAATCTCGGTACGGGCAGCCATACGCGCCGTAAAAAATACCGTAGAAATAAATACCAACAAAGGACTCAAATAATTGGCGTAGTATGGAATCAAATTGCCGTAGTAATCCAGCAAGATTTCTCTGGCGGGAGGGCTGAATTTGCGGAAGTTGTCAATCTTTTCGGTAAAGTCAATTACACAGATAATCAGCAGTGTAACGAGGACTGTGAAAACGTAAGTAATGAGAAAATTTTTGAGAATGTATCGGTCTAATAGTTTCATCCAAAAAGTCTTTAGTCATTGGCCGATTGAATCATAACCAGTCAATTTCCCACAAGTTATGCTTGAAGTTGCAGTTTTTTGCTTTGTTTAGATTTTTTAACAATTCTATTTCCTAAATTTCTCCAACCCTGCATCCAAAAATTGCACAAATTCTTCGGCACTGGTGTAGCCTACGGGCTTAGTCAGCAGCTCGCCTTCGGGCGTAACTACACAGTAAAAAGGCTGGGCGTTGTTGTTGAATTTCGTGATTTGAAGGTCTGCGTTTTTGTCACCTACGGTGGTTTTTTCGCGTTGGTCGTAGGTCGAAACAAATTGTTTTTCTTTAGGAAGCTCCGTTTTATCATCCACGTATAAAGATGCAATCACAAAATTATTTTTCAAGCGATTCAGCACCTCGGGTTGAGGCCAAACGTTGGCCTCCATTTTGCGGCAGTTGGCGCAGTTGAAGCCTGTAAAATCAATGAAAACGGGTTTGCCTACGGCTTTTGCCTGTGCAAGTGCTTGTTCATAGTCAAAAAATCCTTCTAAGCCATGAGGTAAATGGGGTTTGGTACGGTCAATTGGAGCTAAAGAAGTAGCTGGAGCATCCCCACCCACGGAGTTGGTTAAATAAAAATCTTGGGTCTGTTCGGGAGGCAACCAGCCCGACAACGCCCGCAATGGTGCTCCAAACATTCCTGGAATCATATAAACTACAAATGCAAAAGTAGCAGATGAAATTAATAAACGAGGGATGCTGACACTTTTAACGGGACTATCTTTGTCCATACGGAGTTTGCCCAACACATAAAAACCAATGATGGAAAACAATACAATCCAGATGGCCAAGAAAATTTCGCGATCGAGTACATTCCAACGGTAAGCTAAATCAATATTACTCAGGAATTTGAGTGCTAATGCAAACTCTAAAAGACCAAAAACGACCTTGAACTCATTGAGCCACCCCCCCGATTTAGGCAAACTTTTGAGGAATTTGGGAAACATGGCCAAGCCTGTAAATACTACTGCAAACGGTAACGAAAACGCAATCATTCCCAGTACTGGGCGCATCACTTCGTTGCCTTTGGAGGCCAAAATGAGCAATGAACCCGCGATAGGTGCAGTACACGAAAACGATACTACCACAAGCGTAAGAGCCATAAAGAAAATGCCAATGAGACCTCCCTTATCAGCCTGTTTGTCCACACTGTTGACGAATGAGTTTGGCAATACAATCTCGAATAAACCCAAAAATGATAGTCCAAAAAGAATAAATACAACAAAAAAGATGGCATTGGGTGCCCAGTGTGTACTGATAAAATTGGCTGCTTGTGCCCCGCCAATGCGAGATACCAAAAAGCCCAGTAAAGTAAAAATCGCTACAATCGAAAGACCATAAAGCAACGCTTTGCTTGTACCATGTTCTTGTTTGGTAAAATAACTCACTGTCATGGGCATAATGGGATAAATACACGGCATGAAAATCGAAGCTATCCCCCCTAAAAAGCAAGCTAACAGAAAGCTCCATAACGATTCTTCTTCGGCTGGCTCAGAAGAAGTTGCAGTGGCAGAAGGTTCGGCTGTTGCTTCCAAAGTAGCTTCTGGTATTGTTCCTGGGCTTTCAATAACGGCAGTGTTACTATCGGCAGAAGAAATCACAGCGACTTTTTCTGTTCCTGATGTTGGTTGAGTAGTGGTAACAGCTTCGGCTACCACTTTAATATCAGAGATTTTAAAATCAGCACTCCCCATTGTACAAAGGCCGTCATTCTGACAGGTCTGATAATCAACGGCTACCTCTATTTGGGGGTTAGATTTTAGAATTTTAACTTTTTGAATGAAAGAACCTGTCCCTTCGGCTACACTCGTATTTCCACCCCATACTTCTTCATAAAAATTATGAAACCCTACGGGTTTAATTTTACCAACTAACTGGTACGTGTTGTTGGGTTTAAACTTAAATTCAGTGGGATTAGGCCCGTCTTTTACCTCAAATTCGGTAGAGTACAAATGCCAAGTAGGGTCAATAGAGGCAATGAATTTGATTTCGACGATATCACCTACTTTGACTTCTTTTTTAGAAACTTCAAAGGTCCATTTTGCATGATTTTGGACTTGGCCAAAGACCGTTAAGGTCAAGAGTACTAAAAGAATACTAATTACACTTTTCATAAAGTACGTTACAGATAACGGTTAGTTTCGCTTGATTTTTTCCAACGACTTGGCGTTGACTTTTCGTATTACTTCACTCCTTCTAAACTTTACGCGCCAGACAGCCAAATATGTGGCATCATCGGCAAAGCATTTTTGACAGATTGAACTTTTGACAGAAACAGGGGCATTGTAAATCAGCACTGAATCGCCCAGTTTTTGGATATTTGTAATCTGCGAAATTTTATTTTCGGCATTGTACAAATACGCATCCAATACTTCCCGTTCTTTTGCCGAAAGCAGAGGACTTTTAATGTCTTTGACACCCAATAACGTGATTTCAACGGCATATAACTTCTCTAAAGAATCTATTTTAGCAAGCCCTTCCAATTGGCAGGTTTGTGCAAAATCAGTTTTTGGGTTGGATAAAGTTTCTTCTAAGTGCAATTGTGCCCTTTTTACAATGCGCTCGCCCCAATCATCTACAATACTCACTACTTGTGTGGTAGTCACGCGCTTAATTTGCATACTTTTCATCTTCTCGACAGCTTCTCTCGAGCCTTCTAAACGGCGATCCATGTTACAAGAGGAAAGAAGCAGACTAATTACTAATGAACTAAAAGTTAGGGAGTAACAATTCACAGTACAGTTTTTTGAATACAAAATTATGCTTATTCATACAGTATTAAAACCAAAACGCCTCTTTCCCTTGTTTGGTTCAAGCCAAAAGATTACTTATTAGTGTTCAAAGGATGCCTTGGCTTCAAGTGGGATATTTTATTGATAACGTACATATAATGGCGTTCTGAAAAATTAGTTGATTTAGAGCGAATGTATTGTTGATAAAGTACAATTTTTTACTCCTTGGCCTACGACTACTACTTATTCTCTAAACCAACATAGAAGCCTATATATTCAAAATATTTCTTTAAAATCTTTCATTTTGGTAACGTTCCCGACAACGATTGCATAAAAAAATATGCCTAAACCTTCCCAAAATTTAATCTTAACTACATATATTCCAATACGCTAATGAGCTACCCAAAAAACAGGTCTTTACTAATTTATCGAAAAAAGACAATTCCTAAACTTATAATGATATGACTACCACTCTGATTTCAGTCAATCGTAGCTCTGATAAGCTGCCGAAGTATAAGCAGATTGTGCAGTCGGTGATGAGAGATATTGACAGAGGGGTGTTGAAAAAAGGGGATCAACTTCCTTCGATTAGCGAGTTGAGTATAGAATACCTGTTGGCTCGCGATACGGTAGAAAAAGCGTACCGCGAATTACGTACTCAGGGTTACATTACTTCAGTACAGGGAAAAGGATATTACATCCAATCTAATAATGACAAGAAAATAAAGGTATTGCTCATTTTTAATAAATTGAGTTCTTACAAAAAAATTATATACTATTCTTTCCTGAAAGCCCTGGGCGATAATGCTACGGTAGATTTACAGATTCATCATTACAGCGCAAGCCGTTTTCAAGAAATTATTGACCAAAATTTGGGCAAGTACAATTATTATGTGGTAATGCCTCATTTTACGCAGGACCTCGACAAAGCGAATTACTTAGAAACTTTAAAAAGTATCCCCAATGAGGAGTTGGTGCTACTGGATCGGGATATTCCTGAACTCCACCAAAGTCCCCTCAGTATTTATCAAAATTTTGACAAAGATATTTTTGAGGCTTTAGAAAAGGCCAACGACCTGCTGTCTAAATACAATCGCATGGTGTTGGTGTTTCCCAGTGATGGTAATTACCCTACCGAAATCGTTCGAGGGTTTCGCAATTTCTGCATCAATTATCACAAAGAATTTGCCGTAAAAGACCATACCAACGACGAAACGCTGAAAGATGGAACGGCCTATATAGTGGTAGAAGAAAATGATTTGGCTGAATTGGTAAAAAAAGTACGTTGTGCGGGATATAATTTGGGACAAGAGGTAGGTGTGATTTCTTTTAACGAAACTACGTTAAAAGAGCTTCTGGGTATTACAGTGATTACCACCGATTTTGAGACAATGGGGCGAACTGCGGCCACTCTTTTGCTCAATCAACAGTGCATTAAGGTCAAAAACCCCTTTTTCATGATTCGTAGAGGGTCTTTATAAAAGAGAATAGAGTGAATAATTTTATTGAGAGGAACAGATTTGACTTAAACGCCCCGTAATTTATCTACGGGGCGTTTTTTGATTATAATTTGCTTACCTCCGTTCCTGCCAAAAGAAAACACCCCAAGCCAAAGTCTTCATAATCAGGTTGCTTGTCATAACTTAAAGGTTGACCGTCTTTGGGTTCTTTGCCTGTACCTTGTACCCAACCCAAAAATCCATTGGGATGCACGCAGTCCTTCAACATGGCATTCATGGCTTTGGCCACGATGGGTTGATAGGTTTTCTTGTCCAACAGCCCATTGTGCATACCCCACGCCATGCCATAGACAAAAAGAGCTGTGCCTGTCAATTCTTTTCCGCCGTAATCGGTTTCGTCAGTAAGGCTTACGTTCCAAAAGCCATCAGGGCGTTGGAGAGGGGCGAGGGCTTTCATCATTTCGATGTACGTTTTTTGATATTCATCACGGTGGGGAGCGTCTTTGGGCATAATGTCCAACACTCTCACCAAAGCCGCTACGACCCAG
>JBGAUP010000013.1:0-41401 GCA_044228585.1 Runella sp.
GAAATTCTTGGCAGAAACATGCGTTTTCCTGCTCCGGCAGTGCGGCGGGGTGTTCAAGGGCGCGTGTATGTAACATTCGTCATTGATGAAAATGGAAGAGCATCGGGACATAAGGTTTCAAAACCTCTTGATAGAGATTGCGATGAAGAAGCCCTGCGGGTCTGTCGGATGCTGACCGAATGGATACCTGCCTCCAAAAATGGAAAACCCGTGAAAAGTTTACACATGATTCCCGTCAGCTTCAATTTTGGAGGAATAATGAGATAAAGTGGGGGCAAGGTAGCCATTACCTTAGAAAGATCTTCCCTAAAAGTTACGTTAAATAAAAAGATTCCCCGTTTATAGCAGCTTCACTTAGTTTATTGACCAATGTATAGACACGATTTGGTAAATTTGAGGTGACAAAATTTCAAATCTATTCCTAAGAATGAAAAAAACGGTGCTTTTAGTGATAGGGTGTATTTGGGCTTTCATGAGTTATGCTCAACCATCTACCCCTTATCAAGGCGACCGTTGGAAAGATGTTTTACAAAAAAAACGTGGTACAATTACGGCCTTATGGAATGGAATAGAACCCTTTATTTACCGTGCCTCCGACGGGCGGCTAATGGGGGTAGAGTATGAAGTAATGCAGGCGTTTGCCAACTATACCGAACAAAAATACGGGGTAAAAATAACGGTTAATTGGGTTGAAATCAGCGATTTTCACAAGATGATTGCTGACATTAAAAATACGTCCCAATCGGGGCTGTTTGGCTGGGGCTATCTATCCATTACGGACGAACGAGGCAAATACCTACGCTACACGCCCCCCTACATGCCCGACCTCAACGTATTGGTAACCAATGCCAATCAAGAACTCTACAAAACTCCAGAGGCGTTTGTCAAAAACATGAAACAAATGCACGGTTTTGCCATGGCCAATACCACCATGGCCGAAGATTTGGCCAAATTACGATCTTACGCTCCTCAAGTCAATACGGGTTACAAAAACAATGACTACGAAATCGCCGAAGAAATTTCGCGCGATGAGCGTGCCTTTGGGTATTTGCCCCTGTCTATTTATATCGTTGCCTTACAGCGGGGGCTCAAAGTAAAACGCCAGCCTGTTTGGGCCGTAAAAAGGCCTGGATTTGCGGGTATTTATCCCCAAAAAAGCGATTGGGAAGCACCCATCAACGAATATTTTAAAAGTGAACAATTTCAGCGTGATTTTCAAGAGATTGCTCGTCGCTATTTAGGGTCACAGATGTGGAAATTGGTGTTTCTCAACGTAATGAATGACTCCCTAAAAAATCAAAATGACTTAGAGTTGTTGCAGATTGAAAAAGATTTGTTTGCCGAGCGCGTCGTCGAAGCAGCTCTTGATGCCGAATACCAGAAAAACATCCGTAATATTCTCTTCATTACGGGCATATTTTCTCTGCTTTTTGTGGGTTTCTTCTACGCCCGCTATCGCGGCAAAAAACAATACTCCGAGGTGTTGCGTCAACAAAACAACTTAATATCCGACCAAAAGGCAGAGATTGAAAGAATGAATATACGCCTCGAAATGAAGGTGTTGCAATTTCAGTCCAACCCTCACTTTATTTTTAACTCCCTCAATGCTATCCAGTATTTTGTAAGTTTAGACGACCGTAAAGGAGCACTTACCTATTTGACTTCATTTTCAAAATTCATCCACGACTTACTCGAAAACGCAGGCACAACCACCCACAGCATACAGCAAGAATGTGAGATGATTGGGCAATACCTGCATCTCGAAAAAATACGATTTTTAGACAAATTTGATTTTGAAATTTTGGCCGACGAAAACGTAAAAGCTTACCAAATCCCTACTTTATTGATTTACCCTTTAATCGAAAATGCCCTCTACCATAGCCTTCTCAACCGAAAAGACAATAATGGATTTTTGAGAATAAAATTCGGTTTGGAGACTCCTCACCTTGTGGTTATTATTGAGGACAATGGTGCGGAAAAAGACCCTGACCATCCGTTTGGAAAACGTAGAAACCTCTCAAATTTGTCGCCCAATGAAGAACTCATGTGGCAACGAATTCGGCTTTTTAATCAAAGCCAAACCACGCCCATTACGATTTCTCACCCCACTTTGACAGAGTTAGGACGGATTCAAGTCGAAGTGCGTTTCCCTATTTTGAATCTAAAAGCCTGATTGCTCCCCCATGAAAATCCCCTTTCCACTTCCCAGACCTTTAGAGTCCATCATCACCCAAAGCAACCGCTGGGCAAAAGGGCTATGGGGGTGGGTTTCGATGCGGGGAGTTACTCCCAACCTCACTGATACATTAAGAGATAAAGTAATTTTGTGCAATCGGCTGGCGATTACGGTCAGCTTGCTTCTGATTTTCTCTTTGTTCAGCTACTGGGGTGCGTTAGACGTTTTTTTACTTCATTTCACGGCAGTTCTGTGTTATTTTCTTACGCTACTCTTCAATCATTTGGGTTGGTACAATTTTGCTCGTTGGTGGTTTGTCCTTACTCCTCCCTTATTCAATCTTATTGGAGCAGGGCTGCTCACCGAGGGACCCGCCTCGGCAGTCAAAATATCGTTTATCTCAATGATTATTCTCCCCATCTTACTGTTCCAACTGTCAGAGTTCCGAAACATGTGGATTGGTTTGGGGTGGATTATCCTTACTTTAATCTCTTTTGATTTCATCACGGAGTTGATTCCGCGTTCACAGTGGATTGCCAACGACAGCCTGTACGATAATCCCCGAATGGCCTATATGGGCATGTTGAGGGGTATGCTTTATTTGATTGCGGCGTTTTTGTACCTCCAGCACGTAAATCGTACCAACCAGCAAAGTTTACAAAAGGCTTTAGATGAAACCGACCTACAAAAAGCCGCACTTGACCACAGCAATGCTTTACTGAGACAACAAAATGAGGCCGTTGAGCGTCAAAGGTTAGAGATTGAGCAAATCAACCACGATTTGCGCCTTCAAGCACTTAAAGCCCAAATGGACCCGCATTTTCTGTTCAATGCGCTCAGTTCAATTCAACATTTTATTATCAAACAAGAAACCAAAGCATCGCTTAGTTACTTAGCCAAGTTTTCAAAACTGATTCGGCAGATGCTCGAAAACTCAGTAAACGACCGCATTTCCATTGCCGACGAAGCCCGCGCTTTGTCTTATTACATTGATTTGGAACGGCTACGGTTTGAAAATAAATTCGAGTATCAAATAGAAATTGACGAGGCTATCAACCCCGAAAAATTAGAAATTCCTCCTATGTTGCTTCAACCGTACGTCGAAAACGCCATTCTGCACGGCTTACGCCCCAAACAAAGCGGCGGGGGCGTGTTGAAGGTAGTCATTTTACGGCAATTTGATGATTTGCTCTGCATTATTGAAGACAACGGAATCGGTCGGGAAGCGGCGGCGTATATCAACTCTCACCGCTCTCGCTCGCACATTTCTCGCGGAACCTCCTTCACCGAAAGCCGAATTCGACTGCTCAACGCCAATCGGCGTAATGCAGTAAGCGTGATTACGATTGACTTGGTAGATGAAAACGGGCAACCTCGCGGCACGCGCGTCGAACTAAAAATACCTTTGGAATAAAATACCTTACATCTTGGGACACTTCGTCTTTCCTCGACTACTACGCGAAGCGGGCCGAAATCGGAGTTGATTTTTGGTCACTAAATACCCCCCGTTCCTGTTTTTCGCAAACACATCGCCCCCCCCTGGCATGGGGATAAAATCCAAAGACGGAAGAAAAACAAAGTCATCAATAGGCTGAGGCTGCACGTCGAAAAGCGGGTCGCCCGGGAAATGATACGTCTCAAAATCGTAATCAAACAAAAAAATCGTGATATATCCGTCGGGGCTGTACTTGAGGCTAATGTCTTTGGTAGGGGCCAATTTAAAAGCCTGCTGTACGTCTTTTCTTCTAAAAAACTGGTCTTTGAAATGGTCGTGAAACAACTTAGCACGGTTGTAAAGAAAAATGGTATTGGCCGTATCGTAGCTAATCGCAATGTCGAGATAATGCTTTGAAAAATCCTTACGCGTATCTTTGCCAAAAAGCACGCCCATGTTATTGATGGCGTTTTTGCTCAAATACTGCTGATAATGCTCAATGGCCAAAGTTTCTTCGTTGCGGTTTTTATAGACGTTGGCAATATTGACGTGATAGGCTTTTTTGGTAGAGTCAATCTCCAATCCTTTTTCAAAATCCTGCATTGACAGCATAGAAAATTTTTCTTCCTCTTTATCATTCCGCTGGTGACGTTCACGCAGCGACATATACGACTGTACAATGCCTCGGTTATTGTACAAAATCGGCAAAGATTTTTTTCTTAATAAACTATCATACAGCATTTTCGCTTTATCAATCTCGTCCATATTAAGATACGAAACACCCAGTCCATTGGTCGCATTGACGTTGCTTGGGTCTAAGCTGTGCGCCTGCGTAAAGTCATTGAGAGCCTCTTCATATTCGCGGCATTTGAGGTAGATATTGCCCCGATTGACCAACATTCGCACGCTCGCTTCTTCGTTGGCACGCATGGCCTTTTCCAGCCATTTCAACGACGTAAGAAAATAGCCTTCGATACGGCAATATTCGCTCATGGCCAAACACGGCAATAACCCTTTTCCCGAAAGCCGAACCGCCGTTTGTACGTCGTCTTTGGCTAATGGCGTTTGGTGGGTATAAAGGCGACAAAAAGCCCTTGCGGCAAAAAAATCGGCGTGTTGGCGGTTTTTGTTGCTCAAAATATCTCCCGCCTGGTCAAAACAGCAAACGGCTTCGCCAAAATTACGCAAGCGATAATGTACCATTCCCAAACCCAGCCAAGCTGTTTTTTGGGTAGAGTCTAAAGCCAAAGCCCGTTCGTAGGCTTTCTGTGCCTGCCGTTGACCATTGGTACCGACGTACGCATTGCCCAAGCTCAACCAAGCCTCTGCCGACTCATCGCTAAGGCGACAAGCGGCGTCGTATTCGAGTACGGCAGCTTGGTATTTTCGCTGACGATACAGGGTGTGCCCCAATCCCAGCCGTGCGGCATAGCGGTAGTGGGGGTCTTTGGTTTCTAAATACTGGAGGTACAATTGTTCGGCTTTCTCGTATTCATGTTGCGCCAAGTAGGTATTTCCTCGCTGAATCAATAAGCGCGGCCCCGAGGCGTGTTTGCCCGTTCGGACGGCAAATTTTTCGGCTTTTTCGTAAAACTTTTCGGCTTGTTTATACTCTCCGAGTCGAAACAATACGTTGGCGGAAAGTTCGTGAAACTCGGCGGCTTTGGCAAAGCCCACCCGTTTGCCCCAATCCTGCGCTTCTTTCAAATCGCCCAATTTATAGTTGGCCAAAGCCACGTTGAAAATGAGCGTATCGGTAGGCGGAGCGTGTTCCCAAGTAGCCAAGCTTTTTTGAAGTTCTCCTTTTTGTGCCTCCCACACTCCCTTATTGTGCATGTATCGTCGCCCCACACCCGTTTGGGTCATCATTTGTAGCGCAGCATCATAATTGTTCATTGCGCCATGGACGAGCGAGAGATTATACAGGAGTGTATCATTGGTAGGCGAGTGTTCTTGGGCTTGTTCCAAGAGCGAGCGCGCACTAAAGTAACGCCGCTGATGAGCTTGCTGCACTCCTCCGTTGTTGAGTTGTTTAAAACGCCTGTCGAAGGTTTTAGGTACAATTTTTGTAGGAGTAAGCTTTGGAAGGCCCAACGCCAAGGTGGGCGTTCCTGCATCAAGCGCAGCTATGGCAGTAGAATCAACGTTTTTTGCCAAAACGGGGGACAAAAGTACCAACCACAATGCCAGCAAGCTATTTATGTGCCTATTTCTTAACATCCTTGCTCGAAGTTTTAGGGTAGCTACTTAATTTCTTTCACACGAACCATGCCACTTTGACTACTTTTCAAAAATTTCAGAACATAGGGTTAGGATAGGCCATAAAACAGAATGACTATTGGTAAAAGTAACGGAAAATTCAGGAAAAGCAAAACCTATGTCACAACTATTTTAGAAAAACTCAAGACATTTCCTCAAACCTAATCTTGATACGCGTAGTTTTGGGAGTAGAATAATACAACAATATCACTATGCCCAAACGCATCATTTATTGGTTCCGAAACGATTTACGCCTCCACGACAACGAGGGCTTTCTGAAAGCTACCCAAGATGCCGACGAGGTAATTCCCGTTTACGTTTTTGACACGCGTCAATTTAAAGAGATAGAACCGCTCGGTATCCCCAAAACGGGGACATTTCGGGCTAAATTCCTGTTGGAGTCCGTTCAAAACCTGAGAGATAATCTCCGCAAAAAAGGAGGCAATCTGGTAGTTAAGATTGGGAAACCCGAAGTCGTTATTAGCGAACTGGCGAGAGATTGGGAAGTTTCTACCGTCTATACCAGCAAAGAAGCTGCCCAAGAAGAAACCGACATTGAGACAGCCCTATCTAAGAAACTCAAAGTCTATAACATTGATTTTGAGGTATTTTGGCAGTCCACCCTCTACCATCCCCGCGACTTGCCTTTTTGGGTCTCGCGTCTTCCTGATATATTTACGGAGTTTCGTAAGGCAGTAGAGAAGCAATCCAAAATTCGCCCGACTTTTGCTGAACCAGCTGCTTTGTGCTTACCCGAAGGAATAGAAATCGGCAAAATGCCCGAAATCTACGAACTCATTTTGTTTTCGACCCTCCCCGCCTCTGACCCTCGTAGTGTTTTGCCTTTCCGAGGAGGCGAAACCGAAGCGTTGCACCGCTTGCAAAGTTATTTTTGGGAAACCGACCAACTAAAAGTCTATAAAGAAACTCGCAACGGACTCCTCGGAGCCGATTTTTCGTCTAAACTATCCCCGTGGTTGGCGTACGGCTGCATTTCACCCCGTCAGATTTACGAGGAAGTCAAACGCTACGAAGCCGAGCGCGTAGCCAATGATTCTACGTATTGGCTGATTTTTGAGTTGATTTGGCGTGATTATTTCCGCTTTATCACCCTCAAGTACGGCTCTCGACTTTTCAAAGTATCGGGTATTCAATACAATCTTGAGTTGAAGTGGGGACATAACCGTAATTTGTTTGAGAAATGGGTCAATGGACAAACGGGCGTACCGTTTATTGATGCCAATATGCGTGAACTCAAACTCACGGGATTTATGTCGAACCGTGGACGACAAAACGTAGCCAGTTTTTTGGCCAAAGATTTAAAAATAGATTGGACATGGGGGGCTGCCTATTTTGAAAGTCAACTCATTGATTATGATGTATGTAGCAACTGGGGTAACTGGAACTACGTAGCGGGTGTAGGCAATGATCCCCGCGAAAATCGTTACTTCAATATTTACACCCAAGCTATGCGTTACGACGAACAAGGGAAATACGTCAAAACTTGGCTGCCCGAACTGGCCGAGATTCCCTCGTCACTGATTCATCAGGTTTGGAGTCTCGACCGAGCTACTCAACAAGCGTACGGAATTAGTTTGGGGGCTAATTATCCCTTGCCCATTATTCCCGTAAACAAATGGCTAAAAAAATAATCCTATTTTTGCCATTATTAACTTCTATTTAAACCAAAATACAATGAAACTAACTACTTATTTACTCAGCGCAACGTTGTCTCTGGTCGTGCTGAATAATCTTTTTGCCCAAGATTTTATTCCTGCTTACGACCGTTTTTCGGGCAAAGAAACCTCCTACATTATGCTCGAAGATGGCTCCAAAGTGGAAGGAACTCTCGAAGATCTTGACCGCAAAAAAGGGTTGATTCAAGAAGTAGTCATCAAAGATGCCAACGGTAAAAAAATCACCCTTACGCCCGACAAAATCAAAGCCATGTACTTGATGCCCAGCGGCTTTTCAAAGCTTTCAACTAATATGGACGTAGCAACCAAAGTAAAAAAATGGGATGCTAAATATATTGACAGTGAGATTATTAAGAAGGGATATGCTTATTTTGAGAAAGCCAAAGTGGTCATTAAAAAAGACCAAGAAATGTTGCTGATGCAATTACTCAACCCTGGTTTTAACAGTAAAATCAAGGTATTTCACGACCCCTTTGCCGCCGAAACTATGCGCGTAGGCTTTGGCGGTATGACTATGGCAGGTGGCGACGACAAATCGTATTATGTGCAAGTAGGCGACAACGTAGCTAAAAAACTCAAGAAAAAAGACTACGACGACGAATACAAAGTACTTTATGCCAGCTGCCCTCCCCTGTTGAAAAAAATCGGTGAAAAAATTCGTTGGACGGAGTTTGCTCAACACATTTACGAGTTTTCGTTTGATTGTCAGTAGGTTACGTAGTGTTTTTACAGGTCAGACCTACGGTCAGGCTCCTCTAAATCTCCTGATGGGGAGATTTAGAGGGGGCACCTTATCTTGGCTTTTAGTATTTCCTCTTCTGATTTTACCTTTTTAGCCATTTGGCTATGTTCATCCGCAAGTTTCATAATCAAAGTCATGTAGCTCGTAGCGAACAGTTTCGGCTGACACTCCCCAACGATTTTGAAAGTACTGCTGTACCATCCAATCTGAGAAAATATTATCAAAAATACATCTACAAACCTGTCTAAAGCATCTATCTCAACATCCATATCAAGGGTACGATTCAAATCAGCCAACTCTTTTTGCAACCTTTGGGCCTGGTGCCGCAAACCGCTCAAGGTTGCACGGGCATCGGCCAAATGACTATGTTTGGCCATCCCTGCTATCAACCCTCCGCCTGCCAAGTCCCAAGTACCCCAATTTTGCGCTTTTTGAATTTGGCTAATCAAAAGCAACAGCCATTCTTGATACCGTTTGGCAGCCTCCAATGCTTCCTCTATTTCGTGTTGTTGTAGCTGCCATTTTTGCCATTGGGTATGCTGATTTTTAAGTTCAATCGCTACGGGATGCGCCGATAGCAGCAACAACGACAATTTGGTTTCGAGCTTGGCTTCAAAAGTAGTTTCTACTTCTCCAATCGCTTTTAGGCGATTTTGCACATTTATCAAATCTGACCGTAATAACTCTAACGACCGCCGCGCTTCGTCGTAGGTAAGTTGCGCCCGCAATGCTTCTTGGCGTTCTTTTTCGAGTTGTTGTTCTTTGCTACCAAGCACCGTATAAAACAGCCCCACCAACGACAGGCTTTCTAAATTTTCAACGTCGCCAGCCTCTTTATTGCGTTGTTCGTACAAATCTTGTACCCGCAATTCTTGCTGCGCTATTTCGGCTTTGATTTCGTCCAAGCGTTTGTTGAGCCATTGCTTTTCGGCAATTTTGGCTTGGAGTTGTTGAAGTTCGGTATTGAGCCAAGTATAATCTTCCATGTTTGTGATTTTTCACCCAAAATAAAGCGTTAAAATCGGTTTAGCACACTAACTTTGGGGCCAACGGATTCAACCAAACAAGAACGGTATTTATTCCAAGAAAATGACAAACTACATTGAAACCAACAAAGATAGATTTCTGAGCGAATTGCTTGATTTGCTCCGTATTCCGTCCGTCAGTGCCGACCCTAAATTCAAAGGCGATATGCGTCGCTGCGCCGAGGCCGTTAAAGAAGCTATGCTCAAAGCAGGAGCAGATTTGGCCGAAATCCACGAAACCCCAGGCCATCCTGTGGTCTATGGCGAAAAAATCGTTGACCCTAATTTGCCCACAGTCCTGATTTATGGTCACTACGACGTACAACCTGCTGACCCTTACGAACTCTGGGATTCGCCACCGTTTGAGCCTATTATCAAAAATGAACGCATTTATGCGCGTGGTGCTTGCGACGACAAAGGGCAATTCTACATGCACATAAAAGCCCTCGAAACCATGATAGCGACCGACACGCTTACTTGCAACGTCAAAATCATGATTGAAGGTGAAGAAGAAGTAGGTTCCGACCATCTGGGCGACTTTGTACGTGCAAACAAAGAAAAACTCAAAGCCGATGTCATTCTGATTTCAGATACGAGCATCATCGCCAACGATGTACCTTCTATTGAAGTAGGTTTGCGCGGACTCACCTATTTGGAAGTAGAAGTAACGGGGGCCAACCGCGACTTACACTCTGGCGTTTATGGGGGTGCAGTAGCCAATCCCATTAACGTATTGTGCCAAATGATTGCGTCGTTGAAAGACGAGAACAATCACATTACCATTCCAGGATTTTACGACAAAGTACAAGAACTAAGCACTGCCGAACGTAGCTCAATAAACGAAGCCCCGTTTGACTTAGATGAATATAAACTTGATTTGGCTATTGACGAAATAGAAGGAGAAAAAGGCTATACCACTATTGAGCGTACGGGTATTCGTCCAACGTTGGATGTCAACGGAATTTGGGGCGGCTATACGGGCGAGGGCGCTAAAACAGTACTTCCGTCGAAAGCCTACGCCAAAATCAGTATGCGCCTCGTACCCGACCAACACAACGACGAGATTCTGGAACTTTTCACGAAGCATTTTCTTTCAATTGCTCCTCCGTCGGTCAAAGTAAAAGTAAAACCTCACCACGGTGGCCTTCCCTACGTCACGCCCGTTGACTCGGTCGAATATAAAGCTGCCGAACTCGCTATGAAAGAAGCCTGGGGCGGCAAACAGCCCGTACCTACCCGCGGCGGCGGTAGTATTCCGATTGTGGCATTATTTGAGCAAGAACTGGGTTTAAAGTCTATTTTGATGGGTTTTGGATTGGATATTGACGCGTTGCACTCGCCCAACGAAAGCTACGGTTTGTTTAATTTTTACAAAGGAATTGAGACTATCCCGTTGTTTTTCAAGCACTACGCTGCGCTCAAAAAATAAAAAATAATATCCGTCGGTTGGTTCAAAACCAACTGACGGATATTCCTCTCCGCTGCTCCAAAATTAACAATACCAAACAATGCCACTTGTTAGGTTAGTTACTTCCGATCACCCGCGCCGTAATCTTTACGTAAAACTTCAACTTTACCCGCAGTCTTATTGGCCCCTTATCGCCCGTTCCTGAATAATAAATATTTACTTGGAAAGGATCAGCGGAAAGGGCATTTCTGAGCGTTTCTAAAGCCGCAGTACCTGCTACTATGTCTGTTTCTTTGTTCAATGCACTGGCAAAATTTACATTTGACAGTGTAGTGAGCGTAGCTTTGCCTCCTCCTTTACTATCAGATACTTCCAACTGCCCCGAAACAAGACTCGTCGCAGTACCCGTAGTTTCCACAATGGTATAAGTAACACGATCAATATCTACTTTGTTGATTTTGTTCTTATACTTTTCGAAGTCTGAATCACTGCCTGCATTTAGCACATCCTGACCGCTGAAGGCTGCCGTAGTATTGTTAACCAAAAACTCTTTTTCAAGTTCTACCGAAGGTTTAACCGTCGGAAAATTCTTGCAGCCCATCAAGGCCGATAAAAGTAAAACAGTGATAATTATTCCCGATTTTCTCATAATAATAGACAGTTTATTATTGGTGAATTAATAAGCTAATGATAGCCTAAATACACACCAAGCACACTGACCAACATCATAGAACTACCCTGATTTTTCTCAAGCCATAGCCATCGTTGTATTTTTTAAAGAAGTAAGCATAAGTCTTACAATGACTCAAAATGAATCAGTTAGTACAGTTTATTTCCTAAAATTTGCCTATTTTGCACCGCTAATAAAAATTAGTCGGAAAACCCACCGTAAAAGTTAAATATTTTCTTCAAAAAAGATTATTTTCCCTATGAGCGAAACTACAAGCCTCTTCAAAGCGGGCGTCGTTACAGGCGATGGTGTCAGCGAAATTTTTCGCCACGCCAACGAAAATGACTATGCCCTTCCTGCTGTCAACGTGGTAGGTACCAATTCGGTGAATGCCGTATTAGAAACTGCTAAAAAAGTAAATTCTCCCGTTATCATTCAGTTCTCCAACGGTGGGGGTATTTTCTACGCGGGTAAAAGCCTCTCCAACGCCAACCAACAAGCTGCGATTGCGGGGTCTATTTCAGGAGCCATGCACGTACACCAAATGGCCGAACTGTACGGTGTCCCCGTAATTTTACACACCGACCACTGCGCCAAAAAATTATTGCCTTGGATTGATGGCTTACTCACCGCAGGTGAAAAATTTTATGAGCAACACGGTAAACCGTTGTATAGCTCGCACATGTTGGATTTGTCGGAAGAACCCATTGAAGAAAACATCGAAATCTGCGCCAAATACTTTGAGCGCATGGCCAAAATGGGCATGACCCTCGAAATTGAATTGGGCGTAACAGGTGGTGAAGAAGATGGTGTGGACAATACCGACGTGGACAGCTCAAAACTCTACACCCAACCTTCGGAGGTAGCATACGCTTACGAAGAGTTGAGCAAAATTTCGGATAAATTCACGATTGCTGCCGCTTTCGGAAACGTACACGGCGTTTATAAGCCTGGTAACGTGAAATTGGCTCCTATCATTTTGAAAAACTCTCAGGATTATATCCAAGAGAAATTTGGAACAGGCCCGCTTCCTGTCAACTTCGTATTCCACGGAGGCTCAGGCAGTAGCCGCGAAGAAATCCGCGAAGCGATTCAGTACGGTGCTATCAAAATGAACATTGACACCGATATGCAGTGGTCCACGTGGGAAGGAGTCTTGAAATACTACAAGTCGAAAGAGGGCTATTTGCAATCGCAACTCGGCAATCCCGAAGGCCCCGACTCGCCCAACAAAAAATACTACGACCCACGCGTATGGCTTCGCAAAGGCGAAGAAAGCATGGTAGAGCGTCTTGCCTTGGCCTTTGAAGACCTCAATTGTATCAATCGGTTGGCGTAATCTTGTGGCGCGATTTTTGTACTAAAAAAGCGGATGAAATTAATTTTTCTCCGCTTTTTTACTTTACCCTATTTTTCTTTTATTTTTAGTGCATGAACGACCCTGTACTTCAGTATTACTTGCCGCATCAGTTATCCCCCAAACGTCTTGACCGCTACTTGGCTTCTGGCTGGTTTCGGACGGTAAATATGCTCTTTAGAGCCAAAGTAACGTGTTTCGACAACGATATTTGTTCCCCAATAAACATTCGTATCAATCTTGACGAACACGAACATTCTAAACGACTCCGTAAGCTACTTCATCGCAACGAAAAGCTTTTTCGGCACGAAATTCGCAAGGCGACCATTACCCGCGAAAAAGAAGAACTTTTTCACCAGCACCAACGCCGCTTTAGAAGTTTTTTGAGCAATTCTTTAGAAGAATTTTTGGTACTCACCCCCCGTTTCGATACCTACGAAATTAACGTCTATGACGACGATAGGCTCATTGCCATTAGTTATTTTGACCAAGGCCACAACAGTCTGATGAGCCTTTTGGGTTTATTTGACCCAGGTTATTCTTCTTATAGTTTGGGAATTTACACCATGCTCTTGGAAATGGAATACGCCAAAGCCACCGACCGACAGTGGTACTATCCTGGCTACGTACACGAACGGCCTTCCATTTACGATTATAAGCTACGCTTGGGCAAAACCGAGATTTACGACTGGCAAACCAAACGGTGGCTTCGACACATAGACCCGCATAAATTGCCTAACTGGGCCGACCACATCAAAAACCGCACGTACGCCCTCGAACACGCCCTCCAAGAAGTGGAAATTAGCTTCCAACGCAAAGTGTATTTGTTTTTTGGCTGGCATTATTTCAATTCGCTCTACCAGCAATTGTTCCACTGCCCTCTCATGCTTCTTTTATCGGACGGGCGCGTGGTGGCTTATGATGTCGAGCAAGATCAGTACGTCTGCGCTAAGTTGGAAATCTACGTTCCTTTTCGAGATATTCAAATGACCTTAGCCCCCGATTTTGACCCCAATGCTCATCATACCGATGTGATGCGGGTCGTTGAGTTTTCGCACAAAACTTCCAGTGCGGCAGATATGATTAATTATGTATGGAAAACGACCTATCCTCAGCAAGAAATTGGGTGGTGGGTAAAATCTCGCTTGATGAACTAAGGTTTTCTATGCATCTAACCATTTTTTAAAAGCCTCGGCCTTTTCACGACTTACGTAGATGTCGTCGTCGTCGCGGTGGCGAAGTTTAATTTTTAGACGACCGTTGAAATGCGGCTCAATACGCTCAATAGCCGACAATTGGGCAAAATACTTACGATTGAGTCGAAAAAAAGATTGGGGGTTTAGCTTTTGTTCTAATTCATCAAGGGTATCGTCCACAAAATATTTTTTCTGGTCTTTTGTCACCAAAAACACTACTTTATCCTCGGCATATAGGTAAGCCACATCGGCTACTTCTACCACGTCAAATCGTGCTCCTGCTTTGAGCAAAAAACGTGTTTTCCAGTCAGTTCGTTGATTTTGACTCAGTAACGTCTCCAGTACTTTTCCAATTTGGTCCTGTCCTGTATGCTGGCGTTGACTCTTAAATTTGTCAAGGGCGGCTTCCAGTTCGTCTTGTTCAACAGGCTTCAGCAAATAGTCCACGCTGTTGACTTTAAAAGCCCGAATCGCGTACTCGTCGTAAGCCGTTGTGAAAATAATCGGTGCTGTCACATCTACCTGCTGAAATAGCTCAAATGAAAGTCCATCGGCGAGTTGAATATCCATGAGTATCAAATCAGGCTGAGGGTGTTCATTAAACCACTTTACCGCGCTCCGCACACTTTCGAGCTTTACCAAAATCTCGGCAGCGGGTTCCACCGATTTCACCAATGCTTCAAGACGCTTGGCCGCTAAAGGCTCATCTTCAAGAATAACGATTTTCATATTTTTGCGTACTTGTTCCATTTTCAGATGATTATATAAAAGGAATTCTCACTTCAAAAAATGAAGTATTCTCTTCTACTTCTACTTTTCGGGACGTAAGTAGCGCATAGCGGCTTTTGAGATTACTCAAACCTATCCCCGTTGATTCTAAAAACTGCTTATTTTTAGGCTGAAAACTATTACTCACAACTACGTAATCATTTTCGACAAACAAAGCGAGTTTCAGCGGCTTTTCGCTCGAACATTCATTGTGCTTAATGGCATTTTCCACCAATGTCAGCAATCCCTGAGTAACAATTTGTCGTTGTAAGTTTTCTTTGGCAATCGAGACATCGTATTGCAGATTCTCGCCAAAGCGCATTTTATGGATAAACAAATACGCTTCCACAATTTTAAGTTCAGTCCCCAAATCTACCGTCATACGGTCATTGTTTTGGAGATTATAACGAAACACTTTCGAGAGCCGCTCTACCAAATTAACGGCATTCTGAGGATCTTCGGGGATAAGCGCACTCAAGATATTGAGTGAGTTGAACAGAAAATGCGGGTTTACTTGATTTTTGAGAGTATCATATTCGGCTTTTAGTAGCGCTTGGTTGAGTTTTTCTTCTCGAAGCAACGATTTTTTCCAACGTTCAGTAAGTTGTTGAATGACGTAAACGGAGGTAAAAACAAACGTCATCAAAATATACATCAATGAGTTGATGATGTAAGTCCGAAAAGAAAAAACTTCCTGCTTGATAAACTGCATCAGAAATATAACCAAGCAACTCACGGATATAGCTACCGTAAGTGTAATCAATACGTAAATTCCCAGCACTTTCTGGACCGACCAATTGGTGGCGCGTTGCATCAGATGGGGCATAAAAAAACCTTGTACCTGACTTATCACAAACGCAGACCCCCAAATCGCAATCGCCCAATCCCAATTGACTCTCCCTGTTCTGGGATTAGTACTGAGCAGTACAATGATGGCAGCCGTTGTTATCCAAATAATTAAGTCGGTACGATTGACCTGAATTTTCATTGATGATTTCTTGGCGTTCATTATTGGCGAAAGTAAGCGAATTATTTTTCTGTCAAAAATAGCATTACGATTAAATCAATGAACGAAAAATCAGATGAAGTACCCGAAAGAAGGAGTGAGGAGTCAATAGCGTAGAGTCAGGGCATATAAAAAAGAGAGCAGTGGGTCATAAGCAAAATCTGCCCATTGCCCACTGCTCGTTGCAAACAATACTATTTTACAATTACTGTACCGTCACTTGACGCTGGGTTTCTACTTTTTTAGAAACCAAATTCAATTGTTTCACTACGCGATTTTGCCCCGACGTAATTTCCAATTGATAACTACCGTCATTCAAATCACTTACATTAATTTTAGCGGCGTACGCCATTTCTTTTTTACCCACAGTTTCGGCAAAAAGTACGTCACCGTTGGCATTTTTTAGCGTAAGATATACTTTTTGAGGTGCATTTTTCTTAATGGCTACGCGTACATTGGCATCGGCAGTTACAAATGCACTACTTTCAAAGGTAGCTTCTGGGCGAGTGGTTGAAGTTTTGTCTTCGGTAGGTTTTGCAAATGCTACTGAAGTAGTAAGCGCTAAAGCGCAAGCGATTGATTTGATGATCGTTTTCATGATTGTTGTTTGTTTTAAATTGGCTGTTGTTGTATTGAAAAAAAGAAAATTAATTCACGGTAATTCTGCGTTCAACTTCTGATTTGGGTGAAGTCAAATTAAGACGCTTCACCACTCGGTCTCTATCGGTTGCTACCTCCAACTTATATACGCCGTCGGTGAGTTCATCTACGTTGATTTTAGCCGCATAAGACATTTCATTTTTGTTGATTGTCTCACGATAAAGAATCGTATTGTTAGCGCTGCGAAGGGTAATATATACACGTTCGGGGGCATTTTTCTTGACGGCCAGTTTGATAGAGGCGTCTTTTGTAACGTAAGCACTGGTTTCAAAAGTGACCGCTGGGCGGCTTTCGGTCGAGCGGCTGTCTGTTTTTTTACCTTCGATAGGGGCCGCAAAGGCCACAGTAGAGGCAAGCGATAATACGCCAACGAGGGTTTTTACGAAAGTTTTCATGGAAGTACGTCAGTACGAGTTAAATGGCTGTTAGAAAAATCTTTTACTTGTTCAATGCTACACTCCGAAAAGTGACTGCTTCTTTGGCGGGTTTGATGCTTACTTGTTTTTGGATTTTTTCTTTACCAGAAGTTACTTCCAAGGTATATTCACCTTCGCTGAGTGCACTTACGTCAAAGCGAGCATCAAACTTTTCGGCCTTTTTACCCATTATTTCTTCGTGGATGACGTTTTGCTTGGCATCACGCAAAGTAATGATGGCTTTTTCGCCAGCACCCTTACGAACGGCCATCTGGATTTTGGCTTCTTTGGTAGTAAATACGCCGATTTGCAATGGTTTTGCTTTTTTGTCTTCGGTAGGATCAGAAGCAAAAGCAACTGTTGAACTAAGCGCTAAAGCGCAGACGAGGGTTGTTACAAGCGTTTTCATGATGGTCTGTTTTTGTTTTGGCTGTGTTATGATTTATTTAAAAAATTGGCTGTTAGTATTATTTTCAATGGCTGTGTGTCTTAATTGACGTTACAAAGATGCTTGTTTTATATGGTACTATGCAATACAAAGTACACAAGTGGTACATAAACTGGATGAATGGCTGAATACCTTATGAACTGGGAGCTGGGACGAAATCGGTGAGACAAAAATTTGTTTCCATGACTGTAAGAAAATATTTTTTAATGGCTGTTTGTAAATACTTGCTTGTTGCGAAAAGGTTACATGCTGTGTTTGATATTATTTCTTTCAAAGGCCGTTCCAGCACAAAACACAAACCTATCTACTTGATAATCAAATTGTTTTAACTTTTCTTTTTATTCAAAAATGTCCGAAATCGAACAATTGATTATACAATATCGGACAATTGGGTTGCGTCGAAATTTCAAAGAATCGCTTTTGTTTCTAAACGCGTATTAATGATGCAAATGTATATTGGAAGGTTGCATCTGCGAACAAAAAAGTGTTAAATCATCCTTTTCGGGGGATGAAACGCACAAAAAATCTGTCAAGTCGTCAAGAAGCGAACTTAAAAAATGAGAGAATCGTTAGTCTTTCCGTGGTTGTCACCACAGCCACTCTTTTATTTCTCAACCAAAATCGGCGGGCTTTGAACCCGTTTAGATCACACAAATGAGCAAACACGGACGCATTTTGGTCGCCATGAGCGGCGGCATTGACAGTTCTCTCGCCTCTGTCCTTTTACACGAACAAGGCTATGAGGTCATCGGAATGACCATGAAAACCTGGGACTACGCCAGCAGTGGTGGTTCTAAAAAAGAAACAGGCTGCTGTTCGTTAGATTCTATTAATGATGCCCGTACCGTGGCGGTAGAACTGGGTTTCCCTCATTATATATTAGACATTCGCAACGAATTTGGCGATTACGTCATTGACCACTTCACGGGCGAATACTTAGAAGGACGCACGCCTAATCCCTGCGTATTGTGCAACACGCACATCAAATGGGATGCGCTTCTGCGCCGTGCCGACCGCCTCGATTGCGAGTTTATTGCCACAGGGCATTATGCAAACCTTCGCGAAGAAAACAATCGGTTTGTGGTCTCGAAAGGAATTGATGCTTGGAAAGACCAAAGCTACGTGCTTTGGGGAGTTTCACAAGAAAGTTTGGCCCGTACCAAATTACCTTTGGGAAATTTACACAAAACCGAAATCCGTGAGATGGCCAAAGAGCGCGGCTTTATGGATTTGGTCAATAAATCAGAAAGTTACGAAATCTGCTTTGTACCCGACAACGACTACCGTGGCTTCCTCAAACGCCGCCTTCCCGAATTGGAAAGCCAAGTGGCGGGCGGGAATTATGTGTTGCAGGATGGTACGGTGGTTGGCAAACACGAAGGTTATCCATTTTATACCATCGGTCAACGCAAAGGCTTAGGAATTGCCTTAGGCTATCCCGTTTTTGTGACCGAAATCCGCAAAGAAAACAATGAAGTAGTGCTGGGCCGCGACAAAGACCTCGAACGCAACGGCATGTATGTTTCTAAACTGAATCTGCAAAAATACGCCCGCATCGAAAACCCGCTTGAAACCATTACAAAAGTGCGCTACAAACACGAAGGTAGCCCTGCTACCATTCTTCAAGAAGCGGACGACCGTATCCAAGTGCTTTTTCAGGAACCTGTAAGTGCGATTGCTCCTGGTCAGGCCGCCGTTTTCTACGAAGGTGATGATGTAGTGGGGGGAGGCTGGATTAGTAAGAGTTTCAAACAAGATATTTAACGATAGACCATGGACAGTAGATATTGGAGAAAAATCTGGTATTTATTGTCCAAAGTCTCATATCCAATCGAAATCAATACCCAATCTGATTTTCAATCCAATCCAATCCTCGCATATACAATGCTTTAGCGTAGTTAACCCGATTGTCAAAATCGAAATAATCTGTACGGCCATTGTGGAGGTATTTACGAATAAGCGTAGCGTTGGTTTCAGCCGTTGGATTCGTGATTATATCATCTGACTCCGTGCGAAATTGAGCAAAAGTGGGAAAATCGTGTTCTAAATGGGTAAAAAACAAGTGTCCATTGGCATTACGCACGGCGCAAAGTAACCCCGTTGCCTTAGAAGTAGCGGGAGCAAGGCTTCCCTCTAACCCTCGTTTAAGTACCATTACCCCATCAAACCCCGCCATCAAAGCGAGTTCGGCCATTTTCATTTGGTAAGTAATGTGAAACACCGACGTGACCAAAATTCGTGCCCCACAGGGGTTCAATACTTTTTCGAGGGTGGCAAAAAAAGGTCGTTTGAGTGAAGTCCGCCGCCGTTCTACCCAGCGATCTAAAGCAGGCGACAACGATTTTTGGTCAAGCACCCAACCAAAAGTCGGATTCATCTCTAATAGCTCGTGATTGTCGGCCAATAGCCAACTCCCCATATATAGATAAAGATCGTGTGAATTTAGGCCATATTTTGGCCCAGACGAACGACTCAAGGCGGTCACTGCATTGTAATTACGCTCTTGAAAAAAGTAAGCCAGCAAAGGCATAATCATATAGGAATGCTCTACACCATCAAACGGTTCTGCCAATTGCACAATCGGTAGTTTAGTTTTTACGTAGCGTTGGAAACCTGGGGTGTAGCTACTTTTTACCGCTTCGTGCAATCCTTCATACTCATCATTGCTTTCGTAACGTACCCGCAAAATACTCACAGCCATTCCCTTGAACGACTCGCAAGGTTCGCTTGAAAGCAGAAAATCGCCCAACTGATGCGCTTCGGATACCTGAAGCGAATGTCCATTTAATAACTTCACCCCGATTGGAAAAAGCTGGGGCGGTAAATCGGGACAAAGCCGATTGAGAAAAAAGACGGGGTTGGTAAAAGCGTGCTTACCTATGTAGGCTTCCATCTTCAATTCGGTATCGGTAGGTCCTTTCATCATCAAAGCCCCGAAAAAGACCCCTTTTTGCAAATCGTTTGCAGCCCCACTCTTCAACTCTTGTAAACACTCCTCTACCAACTCTGGCGATAGTGACTTACTTCCATGTTTGCCGATACCCACCTGACGAATTCCTTTCGCGAGTGCAGTATCTAATTTGTATTTTATGGCGAAATCGGGTGTATTCACAGTTACTCAAAAATTACTTAGTTTTAAAAACTAAAATTTTGTCATTTTACAATTTTAAAAAACGAAATAGTACTTTTTCAAAGAAACTTTTATAGAAAATAAAGAACTTTTCATTTTTTACTCAAAAAACGAAATTAAAATTTGGCATATTTACATTTTTGACATACTTTTAAGTAATAATTTTAAGCAGCAGCAAATAACAAATTTTATTTTGACAAAAACCAAGAGTAAATGTATAAACTTTTTTGATATACTTTTTTTTAAGAACTATATTTTTTAATAAAGCAATTTAAAGAAATTAGTACTCAAAAAATAACAATTTATAAATATAGTATTTTTTAAAGAATTTACAAATAACCCACTACTTGACATCGGTTGCTCTTACGTGAACTTACAACGATCTTGGCGGATTTTGTTGATAAGGAAAAAAGAAAACCCCGCAGAATGGCGGTTCTGGCGGGGCTAATAGAAGTTTTAAATTAGGGATTAACTTAAAACGTTACAAAATTATGAAAAAATTGTTACACGTCCAATCGTGCAGCGCACTTCTTTTCGCTCTTTTATTAAGCAAAACTACTCAAGCTCAATTCTCCCTTCAGGGTCAAGTAAGAACCCGTACAGAAGTACGAGATGGCCTCGGCAATCTGGCTAAAATCGGTGCTAAACCAGCCGCATTTACCTCACAACGTACCAGTCTAAACTTCGGTTATAAGTGGGATCGCCTCACTTTCGGCATGAACGTACGTGACGTGCGAGTGTGGGGGCAAGATGCAGCCTCTATCAACAATGCCGATGGTTCAAAGCTGTTTTTGCACGAGGCTTGGGCCGAAATTGTCTTGGCAAACATCGCGGACACTACTATTAAATTCAAGGCATTTGACAATCTTTCTCTCAAAATTGGCCGTCAGGAGTTGATTTATGACGATGTTCGTTTAATTGGCAACTTAGACTGGCTTCAACAAGGTCGCCGCTTTGACATGGCTTTATTGAAAGGCGTAAAAAAAGGTTGGCAAATTGATTTGGGATTTGCTTTCAACCAAAACTCGGACGCGTTTGGCCGTGCTGGCACTTTTTATGCTGCTGGCAATGCACCCACAACGATTGCTAACTCGAAAGGGGCTTTTGTGACCTTACCAAGTGATTTTATCCCGACCTCGGGCAAGGGTGGTGCGCCTGTTTTGGCAACGCCACTCAGTACCAACGGCCAAAACCAAATGTTCAAATCTATGCAGATGCTGTACATCAGCCGCAAGTTTGGACAAACGAAGTTTTCGGGCTTATTTTTCAAAGATGATTTTCAAAAATACCGTCTCGATAGCCTCGGCAGCACCGCTAACGGTGTCGTCTATGGTCGTCGTTATGACGTAGAAGGTACCAATAGCCGCATCACTTACGGAGCTATGCTCACGGGGTTGGTTGGCAACGCTTCTTCTAAATTGGGTAAAGTAGCTTGGCAAGCCTTTGCCTACAAACAAGGTGGCAAAAACCGAGATGGACAAGATTTGACGGCTTATCATTACGGCCTAAACGCTTCTATCCAAAAAGGAAAACTCTCTTTTGGTCCTGGTTATGAAGTGCTTTCGGGCAATAACACCGTGTCTCCCGACGGAAAAGACCACCGTTTTGACCCACTTTATGGCACACCACACCGCCACTGGGGCTACATGGACTACTTCTACGTAGGTACAGGGGCTACGGCAGGTGGTTTGGCCAATGCCTTTTTCAAAACCAAATACGTGGTAAATCCAAACCTGTATCTTACCTTAGACCTCCATAACTTCGCCTTGGCCAACGATATGAAAAATGGTTTGGATGCCTCGGGGGGAAAGATTGCACGACAGTTGGGCAATGAGTTTGATTTTATCATTAACTACAACCTCAACAAATTTACCAACATCGAATTGGGCTACTCCCACTTGAACGGTACCAATAGCCTCGAATATGCCAAGTTGGGTACGATGGATAAGTCAAAACACAATGCCAACTGGGCTTACTTGATGTTGAACATTCGCCCCGATTTCTTTTACACAAAACCCGTGGCTATCAAGCAGTAAGCTTTCTATTTTCAAGCTTAGCTCTCCCAAGTCTTCTTTTTTAATGTAACACAAAGCATTGCATGTTGCTTGGATGTCTTATCCAATGCCTGCTATCTAATTGTCTTTAAAACAATGAAAACAACCTACAAAATCATACTCGCTGCCTGTGCAGCCCTCGTTTTGGTCGCTGGCATGTCTATGCGTAAAGCGGCGCTTCCCCAAGTAAAATTAGGGTTTATCCCTCTTACCGACTGCGCTCCTCTGGTGGCCGCCAAAGAACTCGGTTTGTTTCAGAAATACGGTGTGGACGTGGTCTTATCGAAAGAAGCCTCTTGGGCCAACATCCGCGACAAAGTCCTCAATGGCGAGCTCGACGGTGCCCATTGCTTGTTTGGAATGCCTTTCTCGGTCTATACGGGTGTAGGCGGCAAAGCTGGCTCTGAAATGCAAATAGCGATGGTTCTGAATAACAACGGCCAAGCTATTACGCTATCGAAAGATTTCTGTGGGTTGGCGGGCTACAAAGAAATAAACAAAGTAGCCGCAGCGGTCAAACAAGTACAAAGCCGTAAAGAAGTAACTTTTGCGATGACTTTCCCTGGAGGGACGCACGACATTTGGCTTCGCAACTGGTTGGCTGCGGCAGGCATCAACCAAAAAAGTGTAGGTATCATTACGATTCCTCCACCGCAGATGGTCGCCAATATGCGCGTTGACAACATGGAAGGCTTTAGTGTAGGCGAACCTTGGAACGGTGTTGCTGCTTCTACAAACGTAGGCTTTACCCAAATTGCTTCACAAGATATTTGGAAACACCACCCAGAAAAAGCGTTGGTTGTCAACAAAGCATTTGCAGTCAAAGAACGTGAAAACCTCAAAAACGTAATGAAAGCCATTTTGGAAGCTTGCCAATGGCTCGACAACATGGGCAATCGCAAGAAAGCAGCAGGATGGCTCTCAAAACCTTATTATGTTAATGCGGCTCTGCCTGTACTCGAAGCACGTTTGTTAGGTTCAAGCGATTTAGGTTGCGATTTGGGTGTGGCCAAATACAAAGAAGATTACATGACTTTTTATAACAAAGGTTTTGTAAATACTCCACGCAAAGCACACGCCATGTGGTTTATGGCGCAGTATGTACGCTTTGGGTACTTAAAATCAAATCCTGATTTTAAAGGAATTGCCGAAAAACTCATCCTCGATGACCTCTTTGCCGAAGTAGCCCGCGAAGCCAAAGTACCTGTGATGACCGACGATATGAAACCTTTCAAAACCACTTACGATGTGTCGTTTGACCCCAACAACATAGGCGCGTATTTGGCTTCTACTAAAAAGTAATAAAACAATGAAAAAACTACTCAATTTTCAAACCTACTTGCCGCTGCTATTCGGGCTGGGAAGTACCGCTCTTTTAGTGGGCGCTTGGTGGAGTGTGTCACTACTCACCAACAACGAAATCCCGAATCCATTATCCACTTGGACGGTATTTAGCGAAATGCTCGCTACGCCTTTCTACGACTATGGCCCCAATGACAAAGGCATTGGAAATCAGCTCATCAGCTCTCTAATTCGCGTTTTTAGCGGTTTTGGAGCAGGGAGTCTGTTGGCCATTCCCCTTGGGCTGTTGATTGGTTCCAGCAAAACAGCTTTTCGATTGATTAACCCAATCGTTCAAATTTTACGTCCAGTTTCGCCATTGGCATGGTTTCCGTTGGGCTTGTTGGCTTTTAAAGCTGCCGAAGGAGCCACTGTATTTATCATTTTCGTGACGAGCCTTTGGCCAACATTGATTAATACTGCTTTTGGCGTAGCCTCTATTCCTCAAGATCACAAAAACGTCGCAAGAGCCTTTGGTTTTTCGCGTTGGAAATACATCACCAAAGTAATCATTCCGTTTGCATTGCCACACATTATCACAGGCTTACGCTTGAGTATCGGGGTGGCATGGATGGTGATTGTCGCAGGCGAAATGCTCTCGGGAGGTGTTGGTATCGGCTTTTTCGTTTGGGATAGCTGGAATGCCCTCAGTCTTGAAAAAATATTGTCGGCTATCCTCATTATTGGTACTGTCGGGTTATTGCTCGACAAAGGCTTCGACTGGCTTCAAAAACGCTTTGCCTTTGCTTAATAAGTTGTGGCTGGTGATTGGTGTGTAGTAAATCATGCTTTAAAAGCATTTTCGCTAACCACCAGTCACCATTCACTATCCACTAAACACTACTCACATGACAACTAATCCACTTACAGCTCCCATAGATTCAGCGAGTGAGTTTCATAAGATTCAATCGCGCCCTGCCTCTATTGAGGTAAAAGATGTAACAGTCTCGTTCAAAACACCTAAGGGTGTTTTTACAGCCATCAAAAACATTGACCTGACAATCAAAAAAGGAGAAATCGTAGCCTTGATTGGGCACTCTGGCTGCGGAAAGTCCACGCTCATGGGGACGATTTCGGGTATGACAACTCCTACGGGTGGAAGCGTCTTGGCCAATGGCACGGTGGTCAAAGGCCCTGGGCCTGACCGGGGCATTGTTTTCCAAAACTACTCCCTTTTGCCTTGGCTAACGGTGTATAAAAACATCTACGAAGCCGTGGACTCGGTTTTCAAAGACAAAACGGCTGCTGAAAAGCGTGAAATCGTCGAAGAAAACCTCAAGATGGTGAACCTTTGGGCGCACAAAGACAAGCTTCCGGGTCAGCTTTCGGGCGGGATGAAACAACGCGTAGCTATTGCCCGTGCCTTTGCCATCAATCCCAGTATTCTACTACTCGACGAGCCGTTTGGGGCATTAGATGCGCTGACTAAAGGTTCGATGCACATCGAGCTGCTGAAACTCTGGAACTTAGACAACCGCAACAAAACCATCGTGATGGTAACGCACGACATCGAAGAAGCCATTTTCTTATCCGATCGCGTAGTAGTGATGAACAACGGCCCCGAAGCCACCATCAAAGAGATTGTAGATGTGCCATTGCCTCGCCCTCGCAACAAAAAAGAGATTGTCCATGACCCTGTCTATATGGAAATTCATGACCGATTGATGGGACTGCTCTTTGATAAGTTTTCGATTGAAGACGAATAAATGCACTTCAGACCTTATAGGTTTAATTGCGACGCTTTACAAACCTATAAGGTCTTTTTTGTTAAATGACATTTTTTTAGTTTACTCAAATCGTATTATTGAGCTATATTTTGTAATTTAACCGAAATTAAGTATAAAATTACAAAGAACTTTGAGTATTTAGTGAAAATTACTCAAAAATTACTTTGAGCATAATTACTTATTTTGTACGTTTGATGTACCAAATCGGTGCAGCGTGGCGGCGCTCAACCGATGCAGGTAGCAAAGTCTTCATGGCGCTCGGTAGCAAGCAAATTCGTTTTTGGAAGGGATACAAAAGCGGTACTGCTATGAGAGTCGTCGTTGCTGGATTTATACTATTGCATCGCTTCAGGCCTTACGCTGGTTTCATGTTCTACTGTTTAACCAACAAAGCGTAATGAACCAGCAACTTACCAATCAACCCCTCAGCAAACTTAGCGTTTTCAGTTTTAGTGGTGTGCAGATGCGCACCTTCCACATCACATGGCTTACCTTTTTTGTTTGTTTCTTTGGGTGGTTCGGTCTGGCTCCCCTTATGCCCGCGATTCGGGCGGATTTAGGGTTGACCAAACCTCAAGTCGGAAACACCATCATTGCGGCGGTATCGGCCACCATTTTCGCCCGTCTTATTATCGGGAAACTGTGTGATACTTGGGGCCCTCGCAAGACTTATACAGCCTTGTTGCTCATAGGCTCTTTGCCCGTGATGTTGGTTGGTTTAGCACATGATTATACCACCTTTTTGCTGTTCCGGTTGGCCATTGGGGTCATTGGGGCTTCGTTTGTCATTACGCAGTTTCATACCTCAGCCATGTTTGCCCCCAACATTAAAGGCACAGCCAACGCCGTAGCGGGGGGCTGGGGCAACTTAGGAGGTGGGATTACCCAATTGGCGATGCCGCTGATTATGGCCACCATCGTAGGCTTTGGTTTCGTAAAAGCCGACGCTTGGCGTTTGGCGATGGTTGTACCAGGGTTGATGATGTTAGTAATGGCTTTTGTGTATTGGAAATTTACCAAAGATACCCCTGCTGGCAACTACGATGAAATCAAACGTACATCCGCTACAAAATCAAATATAAGTTTTTGGAAAGCCTGCGCCGACCTGCGCGTGTGGGCATTGGCCATTGCGTATGCGTGTTGCTTTGGCATGGAAATCACTTTCGACGGCGTAGCAGCACTTTATTTCTTCGATAATTTTAAAATGGATGAAACCGAAGCAGGTTTCTGGGCCATGTTGTTTGGATTTATGAACATTTTCGCCCGTGCCGTTGGGGGAATCGTAGCTGATAAAGTAGGTAAAAAATACGGAATGCGCGGCAAAGGAGTTTTATTGGCCCTACTGCTTACCATCGAAGGTGCGGGAATTATGCTTTTTGCCTTATCTGGCAATTTAACCCTTGCTATCTTGTCTATGTTGACCTTTGCCATGTTCTTGAAAATGGCTAACGGAACTACTTATGCGATTACGCCTTTTGTGAACCCCAAAGCCGTGGGAGTTATTTCTGGAGTCGTAGGTGCGGGTGGAAACGTTGGAGGAATGCTAATGGGCTTTCTATTCAAATCGCAATCCATCAGCTACGGACAGGCATTTATGTACATTGGCGGAATTGTGGCCGTCGTAGGCTTATTATTGTTTTTAGTTAATTTTGGAAAAACGGTAACGGTAGAACAAAAAGAAGCAGAGTTGCAAACGGCGTAAATACCATTGTTTAAAAACTATGGTTGGAGCGATTGTCAATAAAGGCAATGATTTCTATCAAATTACCCGATATTCGATAAATCATTGAAATATATTCATTGACCACGCATTTGCGCAGATAAGAAATTTTTGAAGATGGCGGGCATAATTCACTAAAGTTTTGAAGTCGGCTCACCAATTTTTCAGTTGCTTGGTCCAATTTAATGGCAGCATTACTATATTGATTATCAAGCAAATGTTTTAAAATTTGGATATATGATTCTTCGGCTAACTCCGACCATGCAATTTCAAATCTATCGTTCATTTATTTGTTCAAAAGTTTTGAAATCCGTTCTCGAACAGATTGGTGAGCGGAAGTCTGTCCGTTGTCTAATTGTCTAATACTATCATTAACAAGTTGTTGTTGAGTATCCGACAGCGTATCCCACCAATCTTCATGAGAGGTAAGATTGAGAAAATAGGCTCGGACATTTTCCAATATGATTTCATCTTCAGTATTTACGACCAACCGATGCAAGTCATTTTTTAATTCGAGTACCGACATACCAGCTTTGTTTTTTGAACAAATATAATTTATTTAATCAAATAAAAGTAGCCGCAAACTGAACTATGGAAACTTATAAATCCACGTGCTGCTACTGCGGCGTAGGCTGCGGGGTAGTGGTCAAGAAAACCCGCGACGGACACATTTCTGTCGAAGGTGACCCTGACCACCCTTCAAGCAAAGGAATGCTTTGTTCAAAAGGCATGAATTTGCACTATACCGTGATGGATACCAGCGACCGATTGCTGTATCCGCAAATGCGCTGGAATCGTCAAGCAGCGTTACAACGGGTGACGTGGGACACGGCCTTAGAGAGGGCTGCGGCAGTTTTTAAGACCTTCATCGAAAAATACGGCCCCGACTCAGTAGGTTTTTATGCCTCGGGTCAGTGCTTAACAGAGGAATATTACGTAGTAAATAAACTCATCAAAGGCTTTATTGGGTCAAACAACATGGACACCAATTCGCGCCTTTGCATGTCGTCGGCGGTGGTAGGTTACAAAATGGCCTTGGGCGAAGACTCAGTTCCATGCAGCTATGAAGACATCGAATTGGCAGATTGTTTTTTGATAGCAGGCTCTAATCCTGCTTGGAATCACCCGATTGTATTTCGACGCATGGAAGCGCACAAGGCAGCCAATCCGCGCGTGAAATTTATTGTGATTGACCCACGCCGCACCGATACAGCCCGAATGGCTGACTTACACCTTCAAATCAAGCCAGGCACCGATATTGTACTGCTCAATGCCATTGCAAAAGGGTTGATTTCCAGAGGATACATTGACGAAAATTTTATTAAAAATCATACCGAAGGCTACGATACGTATCGCGTTAAAGTGGCTGAACGAGACATGCGCGAAGCCGCTAAAATCTGCGGTATCAGTCTTTACGACATCCATCAGGCGGTCGAATACATCGGTAAATCAAAAGGTTTTATTTCTATGTGGTGCATGGGCTTCAATCAAAGCGTGATTGGAGTTAATAAAAATTTGGCTTTACTCAACCTTCATTTGATTACAGGACACATCGGTAAGCCTGGTTCTGGGCCTTTTTCGTTGACGGGCCAGCCAAATGCAATGGGAGGCAGAGAAGTAGGTGGGCTATCGAATCTCCTACCTGCTCACCGTAATTTGGCCGACCCTGCCCACCGCCAAGAAGTGGCTGATTTTTGGGGAGTCCCCTCATTAAATCCAAAGCCAGGCTATTCAGCTACCGAGATGTTTCAAGCACTCAAAGACGGGCGCATGAAAGCTATTTGGATTATGTGTACCAATCCGATGGTCAGTTTGCCCAATTCAAGTTTAGTAGAAGAAGCCCTCAAAGCAGCCAAATTTGTGGTTGTGCAAGACATTTCCAATCGCTCAGATACCCTTGCCTACGCCGATTTGGTACTTCCTGCTGCGGCTTGGGGCGAAAAAACGGGGACGATGACGAACTCAGAACGGCGGATTTCTCACCTGAGTCAATTTAATGAGCCTTTGGGCGAAGCCCTTCCCGATAGCGAAATCATTATCAAATTTGCCCATAAAATGGGTTTTGGGAAGTCTTTTAATTACCAAAATCCTGCTCAAATCTACGATGAACACGTCCGTCTGACCAAAGGTACAAATGTGGACGTAAGTGGTGTTTCTTACGAAAGGCTTCGCAGTCAAGGTACGTTGCAATGGCCTGTGCCTTCATCTCAATCTAATGGTACACCTCGGCTTTTTGCAGATGGGCAGTTTTTTACCCCTACCCGCAAAGCCCAAATCAAAACCATACCCGACGAAAACCAGTCTGAACTCATTACGCCCGAACGCCCATTGATATTAACAACGGGTCGTATCCGCGACCAATGGCATACGATGACTAAAACGGGTCGAGTCAACAAATTGAACCAACACATTCCGAAGGCGTTTCTGGAAATTAATCCGCTTGATGCTACCGAACGTGGCATTAAAGAAGGAGACATTGTTACCATTCAAAATGGACGAGGTGAGGTACAAGTTCCTGCTAAAGTCACGACGGATATTCGACAAGGAGTGGTATTTTTACCGATGCACTGGGGCAAAGTGTTACAAAGTACAGCTGCGCGCGCCAACAACATCACCAGCGACTTAATTGACCCTACTTCCAAAGAGCCTGATTTAAAATTTGCAGCTGTGCAGGTTGTTAAATTCAGTAAGCCCAAGGAAAAAATCATTGTAATCGGCGCGGGTGCTGCAGCCTATAAATTTGTAACAACTCACCGACTATATAATCTTACTGACGTACTCCACGTGTTTAGCAAAGAGCCGTTTGCTTTCTACAACCGCGTCATGCTACCCGATTACATCAGCGGGGCCATGCGTTGGGAGAAATTGCTCAAAATGCAGGACGACGAACGCGCGCTGGTACATCTCTACGAAGGTGTCAGCATTGAACACATTGACCATGAAAAGAAAACCGTGCGTGATTCGCGCGGCAATACCTATACCTACGACAAGCTCGTGATTGCAACGGGTAGCCGTGCTGCTCTTCCGCGTGACTATGATATTTCATTAGATGGGGTTTTCACCATGCGCACGCGGCAGGATGCCGACCGTCTGAAAAGTTACCTCGCCCCCAATAGTCACGTTGTGGTCGTGGGAGGTGGATTACTGGGTTTAGAATTAGCGGCATCGTTACGCCACATTGGCATGAAAGCCACCGTGGTACATCGTGGTTCTCGACTCATGAACCGTCAGTTAGACGCTACGTCAAGCTCGCTGTTACATGAAGAACTCACCGACCGAGGCGTAGAGGTGTTTTACAACGATGAAGTCAAATACCTGACAGGCAAACGGCGTGTCAATGGGGTAAGGCTTACTTCTGGCCAAGTGTTAGAATGTGACGCCGTTGTGGTTACGATTGGTACAACACCAAACGTGGAAATTGCGAAGAAAGCTGATTTGGAGGTACAACGCGGTATCGTTGTCAACGCCTATCTCCAAACCTCCGACCCCAACATTTTTGCTATTGGCGAAGTAGCTGAATTTGAAGGACAACTGTTTGGAATTACTGCCGCCGCCGAAGAACAAGCCGAAGCCCTTTGCGCCCATCTCAACGGTGACGTGCAAAATTATTATCGCCCCACGCTTTCGATGAACATCCTGAAAATGGAAGGGTTGGATTTGTGTTCGTTGGGCATCATCGAAATCCCTGCCAACGGCTCGGGCGTGGGCTACGAAGAGGTGATTTTTACAGACAAACAAAAACGGTTTTACAAAAAGTGCATTATCAATGGCGACAAACTCGTAGGAGCGATTTTGTTGGGCGATAAATCGGAGTTTGTAGAATATAAATCATTGATTCAAAACCAAACCGAACTCTCAGACAAACGCCTTCAACTCCTGCGCAGTGGCAAAAGCGGGAATGCACTCAAAGGCAAAGTAGTTTGTTCGTGCAACAACGTGGGTGACGGAAATTTGAAAGACGCTATCAAAGCGGGATGCTCTGATTTCCAGACGCTTTGCCAACAAACGGGCGCGGGTACAGGCTGCGGCAGTTGCCGACCAGAGGTAAAGGCGATGTTGGAGGGGAGTTTGGTCCATTAATTGAAAAATTAGGTTAACTTGACTAAATTTGAGTCAAAATCTAAATCCGATGACAAAGACTTTGTTGAATGAAGTAGTACAGCAAATGCCTAATGAGTTTTCAATTGATGAACTCCTTGAACGGCTTATGCTTATCGAAAGTATTGAAAAAGGGCGTAAGCAATTCCAAGATGGAAAAGTACTGACCCATGAAGAGGTCGGTAAAAAACTGGAAAAATGGCTCAAGTAATTTAGACAGAGCAGGCAAGTGCTGACTTAATTGAAATTGGGGAATATTTGGAAGAATACTCCGAATACTATGCTAAAGCATGGGTGAGAAAAATATACGCTCGTGTAACAAACCTTGAAAAATTTCCTTACATGGGCCGCGTAGTTCCTGAAATTGGTGACAAAAACATTCGAGAACTTATAGAGGGCAAATATCGCCTCATTTATGAACTACTCGGAGAAGATATTATACTTATTCAAAAGGTTTTTCACAGTTCACGTAATTTAGACCAGAGGTAAAAGCGATGAACGAAGCTATGCAACACGCTATTTTCCACTCTTTTATCAACAATGCCATTGCTGTTTTACAGGAATCTCCCGATATGGTTGGCCTCGCAGTCGCAGGTTCTTGGATTACCAACGAGACTGATGCTTTCTCCGATTTAGACTTGGTATTGGTTTCGACGACGAAAATAGCTGATGACTCAAACCAAATGAAAGCCGTTGCCAACCAATTAGGAATCGTCCTTTCCGCATTTACGGGAGAACACGTAGGAGAGCCTCGGCTTCTAATTTGTTTGTACGATAAACCTCTTTTGCACGTGGACATAAAGTTTCTGACTCCAGACGAATTTCATCACAGAGTAGAAAATCCTGTGGTGGTTTGGGAAAGGAACAACCAACTGACCGCTATTATTGAAGACACACAATCCGTTTGGCCTTATCCTGATTATCAATGGATTGAAGACAGATTTTGGGTTTGGATACACTATGCTACGTTGAAAATAGGAAGAGGGGAATTGTTTGAAGCCTTTGATTTTCTTGGATTTTTACGAATGGTGGTATTAGGACCGTTGCTGCACATAAAAAACGGTAATCAACCCCGCGGAGTACGAAAAGTAGAAATGAAATTGGCAACCGAAGACTTTGATGCGCTTACCAAAACAACCTCTAAATTAAATACACAGGATTTGGTTACCGCCTTATGGAAAACAATTGAGGTCTATGAAAATTTGCGTACTTATCTTTTTGACTCAACCATTGAACGGAAAGACGAAGCCGCAAAGGCCGTAAAAGCGTATCTGAAAGAAATTGAAGCAAAAATGTTGACTCGATAATAAATCAATAGAAAACACATGCCCTTCCTCCGTATCTCCACTCCCGGTGGCGTAGTTACGCCCGACGAACTCCAACGATTGGCGGCTTTATCGCGGCAATGGGCGTTGGGTAAAATGGAAGTGGGCTTCCGTCAAGATCTGCTCTTGCCTTGTACGGATACTCAAATTCCTACACTCCGTCAACAATTGGGTATGCAAGGTTTTCAAGTAGAAGATGCCACGCCAACACACCCCAATATCGTGTCTTCGGTGGTAGCACAAAATATTTTTCCACAGTTGTCGTGGTTGCGTTCGGGCGATTATCTCGATATTCTGGATGAGTTTGATTTCCGTCCACGCTTCAAAGTGAATCTCATTGACCCTACCCAAGAGCTTATACGCCCCCTGACGGGCGAGCTAAATTTTATTGCCTCTTCTACATCTTCTTTTTGGTACTTGGTCGTAAACCTCCCTGAGTTGGGAGGTACACATGTATGGCCTAAATTACTTGATGGAGAACAAATTGCGCTTTGGGTCAAACACATTGAAGCTTATTGGTTTGAACGTATAGCTTTTTTTAAAGATGTTCCTCAAGCTGCCCCTACTTTTGATGAATTGTATGAAGCCGTGACAACCAAGTTTGCGGGACGTACCCGCCCCATTCTGAAAGAGCTTAAACTTACCCAAGCCTTATCCTCACCACGAAGGCATTTATCGCTACGAAGACCGTTATTGGATTGGCTTATATCAACGCGACAATGAATTTGAAGCGCCTTTTCTTGAAGCCCTTTGTCAACTTTGTATTGATACAAAGATTGGACGCCTCTACCCTACCCCATTCAAAACCTTTATTATCAGGGACATTCCGAAAGAAACCATTTATCAGTGGGAAAAACTCCTCGGTATGTGGGGAATCCATACGCATTATTCTTCCCTTGAGCTAAACTGGCAATTGCTCGACGCAGATGCAGCAGCCTTACGACTGAAAAGCGAATTGGTAGATGCTTTTGAGCGTACACGCATCCGTACGTCAAGCCTTAGTTTTAGCATTGGGCAGCGCAATGCCGAAACTACTTCGACGATTGTCATAGAGCCTTTATCGCCCGAATACCAACGATTCCGTGTGGTGCATTCGCCCGACTTTTACATTGGTAATACCGAATGGGAAGTTTTTGCGGGGGATGTAGCCCGCAAAAACTTACCCGAAGTGCTACGACGTCTGACTCAAAAATATTACGAGCAGCTTTCGACCGATAAAAAGTCGAGCATCACCCGCAAAACTTCGGGTATTAAGCCAGCCACTGCCCAAAAAGTAATGCAGTGTCAGCATTGCCTCACAGTTGCAGACGTAGCCGCGCCATTGTCTGCTTCGTACGTTTGCCCTATGTGCGATGCCCCTGCCAAAGATTTTGTGGAAGCCGTCTTGGAAATAGCGTAAGCGTACGTTTTTCTATATCAACAAATTACACCCTCGTACATCTGAATTATCAAATCGCCCAATCACTTCAAATCGAGCAACTTCTTGGCCCACAAAACGCCCCAAATCTTGGGTTTCGATAAAAGCGCAAGAATCAAGGTTGGCCAAGTCTATTACATTAATGCCGCCATAGCGAAAGCCCGATTGAGGTGTAGCAAACACCGCTCGGGGGTCGTTGATGTCGCGCAGGAGAATTTTCATCGTACGCGATGTCTCAAAAACACCTTCCCCTTTGGAATAAGACTGCGATAGCAGTTCGGTCATCCCGTATTCCGAGTGGATGGTTTGTACGCCAAAAGCTTTTGTCAATACCTCGTGTACTTCTTCGCGAAGCATTTCACGGCGGCGGCCTTTCATGCCCCCCGTCTCCATGACGATTAGATGAGGAATAGCTTTCAGAAAAGACAAATCTTCGTTTGATTCAGTCAAATCCAACAGAGCAAAAGTTACCCCCCACAAAATCACTTTTCGCCCGTCAGGATTTAAGGCCAGTTTTTTTAGGGCTACCAACAATTCATCCACGTTATGAAGAAAAAATCCTGAAACAGGCGACTTCGTTTCTGCAATAAATTGTTGAACCATATACACCAAAGAAGAGTTATTTCGTTCAAGATAGGAAGGCAACAACGCCAACAAGTGGAAGTCTGTTAGAGGGCCGTAGGTTTGTTTAAATATCCCAAGACTGACTTCGTTGTACCAATCCAAATCAGCTACATGATGGCGGCTGGTTTGCGTACCCGTAGTACCGCTACTTTCAAAGGTAGTTTGAACAACAGGCGAGTTTGTCAGAATGGAGTGATGTTTAAAAAAACCAATAGGCATAAATGGAATCTCAGACAACAAGCCTACTTTCTGGGGGGGTGTCCTTAGGTATGTTAAGTATTTTTGGTAAATTGGATTGTGGACAGCCTGATAGCGAAACACTTCCAAAGCAACAGCCTCAAAAGTATCAGCAGTAACTTGGCGCACAGATTCCCGCAAGTGTGGGTAAATTGACATTAAACTTGGGCTATTTTTACTGGCAATAACGAATAACTATTAACTTTCTCCAATATTTGGAACAAAATTAACAAGAAACATGAAGGGCTTTATTCGTTTTTCTTTTACCCTGTTACTATTTGCAGTTTCTACCACGGGTTGCTTCACTCCTCCTGACTATAGCCCCATACCCGAAATCGTGTTTAACAGTATGACCAAGTTTGAAGTGATTGAGCCTTTTTCTAAAGCCAAGCAAGACTCGGTCGTGGTCACGATTGACTTTAAAGATGGGGATGGGGATTTGGGAGAAACCACCGCCAACCGAAATAATTCTCGCTACGATACCTGGGGAAATTATGAATTACGTACTTTCCGAAGAGTCACTGGAAATCAGTACCAAGAAGTGATTTTGGCGGCCAATTCAAAATTATTTTTCCCTGTTTTAAAACCCGACGGCAAAAAAGGACCGATTGAGGGGAAATTAGACTATGCCGTTTATTTTCCTTACTCAAGAAATGCCAAACTAACCACCGTAAAATTTCAGGTAAGGGTACGCGACCGTGCTTTCAATGTGAGCAATGTGGTTGAAACCGATACTATTTCAGTACCTATTCTGTTCTGAAGGTCGTGTTGAGTCGTTTTTCAGGCAAATCATTTGTCACTTTTGTCAATATTTGTATTTTGTGTTGGTTGGAAATAACCAACAATACCCCACAGGTGGTTTCGGTTGTTTCCAACCGAAACGGGGATTATTTTAGCCATTTCCCCAAAGTTTAAACAGGTTCATTGACAAAAAACAACTAAACAAAACATGTAGAAATCCCAAAATCAGTACATAAACCTAAAAATAAGGGCGAAAAGTAAGGAGCTATTCGCGTATGAAAGATACCCTGTTTTAAGTTGAGTACTACTCCCATACAAACCGCGTTGATTTGATAGCCATAAGCTCACTCTGGATATCCCTATTCGCTCTTTAAAACTTCTACAGGATTACTGCCCGCCGCCTTCATCGTCTGCGAACCAATTATCGTGAATGAGATTAGCAATACCACCACCAAACCCACCAACAACTCAACAGCCTGCACGGGGGTGTGATAAGGAAAATTGGTAAGCACAAATTTTTCGAAGAAAAGGTAAGTGATGGGTAGCGCAATAAGTGCCGATAACGACAGTTGTACCAGAAAACCTCGGCTCAATAAGTAAATAAGATTAAAGGAACTTGCCCCCATCACTTTGCGGATACTAATCTCTTTTAGTCTGGTTTCGGTTGTGAATACCACCATCCCGAACAGCCCCATCGAAGCAATTGAAATGGCAAGAAAGGAAAGAAAACCAATGATTTTGATAAGAGTGGAAAATTCGCGGTAGGCTTCCTCAATGGCCTCCTCATAGAATTGAGCCTCTAATGGACGAGTACGGTCATATTTCTTCCAAATCGCCTCAATCTTGGACAAGGTCGTTGGCATATCAGTACTTTGTATTTTAGCATTAATGATTGTTCTGTCTTCGGGCGTCCAGTGCATGAAAGCTACTGGCCCAACGAGGTTGTCAACTTTGCCATAGTGAAAATCTTGCATTACCCCAATAATAGTCATCTTACGAGTTCCGTGGAAACTACGGAATGTAATCTCTTCCCCGATTGCTTTCTCAGGGTGATTGGTAGCGATGTTAAATCGTTTTAAGACCTGCTGATTTACAATCACTTCCGTGGCGGCGGCAGTTGTAGTGGGTCGTCCTCTAAAATTCCCTCCAGCAATGAGCTTGTATTCATGCAGCGCCAAGTAGTTTTCGTCAATGTGGTTGGTCATAACCAAGACGGAATCTTGCGAATCTTTGTATTTCATAAATCCACCCCAAGCGTTTCCTACGCTGGTGATTATTAATGAGCGGGACAATGCGGTTACTTCGGGTATTTCGCTCAGTTCTTTCAGAAACGCATCGGGCTTATTATCCTGCATATTGATATTCAGGATATTTTCTGTGTTGAATCCCAAGTCGAAGGCAAGTATGTTTTTATACTGTACGTAGCCGATGGCAGTTGTGGTGATAAAGATGAGCGTAAGCGTGTATTGAATCACCACCAAGGCACGGCGGAGCGTTAGGTGTTTGAATACTTTCACCGCCCCGTACGCTGGCGAGGATACATTCTTGAGCGCACTGAGTACACTCACTTTCGAAAAGAATAGAGCAGGCGTGAAGCCAGCCATCACACCTACGGTGACTGAAAAGACGATAAAGGCTACGAGCATAGACGGAGTAAGTTCGAGCGCCACCATTTGTTGCATCTCAGGCGCCAGATGGAGCAGCATCGGTCGCAAAACGAGAAAGATGAGGAATGAAAGAAGAAGAGCTGCCAGAGCAATCATAACCGCCTCCGTCAGAAACTGCTGCCATACCTGACTCTTTCCCGCACCAATCGCTTTGCGAAGCCCTACTTCCTTAAAGCGACGCATGGCGCGAGCTATTGAAAGGTTGGTATAATTGAAACAGGCCGACAATATCACCACGAGTGCAAGTCCGCCGAGTATCCAAAGCACAATTGAAGGCATGTGAGGCCCTACCGAACCAGGTCCACCCTCGGAGCGGCTAAGATTCTCTCCCACCACTATGTTGTACAAAGGAAGAAGTTCCAACTGAATCTTCGTATTTTCTTCGGCGATATTGCCTTCTTTAGCAATCGCATCAAGCTGCGACTGGATAGAAAGCATGTTGGCATTCTCTGGTAGCAGGAGATACACGTAGTTCGATGGCATATTCGTCCACTTTTCTAAGCTGCTCTTGTTGAGTTGCTCAGCCGTTGACAGCGATACCAACGCTTCAAAGTTGATGTGCGAAAAGAAGGGAACATCCTTCATCACGCCCGTCACTTGGTAATTAACTTGATTGAAGTTGATTGACTTGCCGAGTGCAGATTGGTTGCCGAATAGCTTTTTTGCTGTTGTCTCCGTAAGAACGATTGAGTAAGGGTCTTTCAGGGCTGTTTCGGTATTGCCTTCCAGCATAGGAAACGTAAATACTCGAAATAGCGACGGTTCAGCCCAAAAGCCTTTGATGGGAATAATGTCTTCGCCCACCTTCGCATCCTGCGAAAAATCATTGTGTAAAATAGCCACTTCTTCAACGCCAGTCACTTTGTCTCGGATAAGATTTCCGAACTTTAATGAGGTGGTTGCAAACCTGCCACCATGTTCATTATTAACATTTACTACGTTGGTAATACGATAGATTCGCTCACCATTTTTATGAAATTTATCGTACGAGTGCAGGTCAAGGAGAAAGGCAATCAACAATAATCCCACTGACATACTGATAGCCAAACCTACAATATTGATGAAAGAGAACAGCTTGTTGCGCATTAAGTTGCGACTCGATGTTTTGACGTAACTTCCAATCATGGCCCATTTGATAAAAAGGTAGATATTTGCCTCGAATGCACGAGAAACCCACTGCAAAATACTGAAGCCGTATAAGCAGAATGAAAAAAATGGGATGAATTGGGCTAAAAATGGGCTGAAAGACAGTTATGTTAATTGGAAAGCAAGCTAAACCGCTGTCATCATTCCTAAAATCACTTCTTCAATCAAGTCACAGGCTTCGTGCAGTTGCTGCTCAGTAATCACCAAAGGCGGTGCAAAACGAATCTTATTGCCGTGGGTTTGCTTACGACGATTTCAGCACTTATTATTCTCATAGTTGCATCGGGTCGATGTTGAGACTTCAAGTCAGTTTTGTAAAATGAAAACGTCTATTTAAAATCTGAAATTTTCTTTAGCGTCTCCTCAAAGCCCATGATTGTGAATTTTGGATTTACTTGAAACTTTGTATCAGCAACTTTTTCCAATTTGAAATCGGTTGCTGTCAAACGTGTCATCCAACCATATACGTTGAAAACAAATTGTAAGGGTGTGCCAGGTATAGCACCCAGTAGAGAATCGAAAACTGAGCCCACAGGAATTTCAATGGCATTTGTTAGTATCATTTCAGATTCCTCATTCTTTGCCCCTCCTTTCACCAAAACTCTTTGTGCTGGCCAATTATTAAACCAACTTGTGTTTTCAATCACTTTACTCACTTTGTAATGGCTGGCATTTTGCTCTATGACGCGTTCATTTTGAAAACGTTTTTCTTCCTCATAAGATATAAATATGGCAAAGTTGGCCAATGAAGCCCTCATCGAATCAGATGATTCGACAAGCATGTAAATCCCGCTCTTATTTCTGATATGAATATCTTTATAAAAATCTTTATTATCGAATCTGTTGACTCGCCAAACTTCGATTCGAAGGTCATTTGCTTTTTTGTAAACAACTACCTGAGACACAACATAAGCCGCAGGAGATGCTTCACGCTTTTCTAAGGTATCAGCTTTATAGATAAGAATACCTTCAGTAAAAAACGATTGGGCTTTTACCGTTAAAGACAGAAAAAGGAGTGCAAAGATTTGTAAAACAATGTTGAATTGCTGCATTTTTAATATTGCGTCCTTTTTTAACAGGAAAATTCATCTACTTATTCCACCCCCAATATCACCTCTTCAATCAAATCACACGCTTCGTGCAGTTGCTGCTCAGTAATCACCAAAGGCGGTGCAAAACGAATTTTATTGCCGTGGGTTTGCTTGCAAAGCAACCCTTTTTCTTTCAGTTTGAGACAAATTTGCCACGCCAACGGGCTTTCTTCGTCGGTATTAATCACAATGGCATTGAGCAACCCTTTACCGCGTACGGTTTGAATTAAATCCGTTTTTTGTTGCAATGCCCGCATTCTCATTCGGAAAATCTCCCCCATTTTTTCGGCGTTTTCAGCTAAATGTTCGTCTTTAAGAACCGACAAAGCAGCCATAGTAACCGCCGCCGCCAATGGATTGCCACCGTAGGTAGAGCCGTGTTGTCCTGGCTTAATGGTGAGCATGATTTCGTCGCTTGCCAACACACACGACACCGGATACACACCACCCGAAAGCGCCTTTCCCAACACCAAAATATCAGGTTTCACATCCTCATGGTCGCAAGCAAGGCGTTTTCCCGTGCGCCCAAGCCCCGTTTGAACTTCGTCGGCAATAAAAAGTACGTTGTATTGGGTACACAAAGCCCGCACACCGCGCAAATAGCCTTCGTCGGGTACAACCACCCCAGCCTCGCCCTGAATCGGCTCTACCATGAAACCGGCAATGTTGGGATCAGTTTGGAAAGTTTGCTCCAACGCTTCTAAATCGTTGTACGGCACAATGACATAACCAGGTAAAAAAGGCCCATAGTCATTGGTGCTTTCGGGGTCGGTCGAAGCCGAAATAGCCGCCAGCGTACGACCCCAAAAGTTGCCCGCCGCAAATACCATTTTGGCTTGGTTTTGAGGAATGCCTTTGACCAAATAGCCCCATTTACGGGTCAACTTGAGTGCCGTTTCGCCCCCTTCAACCCCCGAATTCATCATTAGTACTTTGTCGTAGCCAAAATATTCGCACAAGAATTTTTCACATTCGCCCAAGACAGAATTATGGAATGCCCGTGAGGTAAGGGTCAATTTTTGAGCTTGCGCTATCAATGCCCCCACAATTTGCGGATGGCAATGCCCCTGATTGACCGCACTGTAAGCCGACAAAAAGTCAAAATAACGGTTGCCGTCTAAATCCCAGACATATACGCCTTCGCCCCGCTCAATTACGACTGGCACAGGCTTGTAGTTGTGCGCCCCATATCGTTTTTCGAGGCCAATAAGATATTCGGATTGAGTGAGTTCGGCAGTCATGGTAATTATTAAAGATTACGTGTAAAAATGCAGTTTTTTCAAAAGTAAAATTTAACTTGTTTTGTGTTTTCAATAAGTTAAATTATTTATTTTTAAACAATTAAAAGTTAAATCCTGTTTTTATCACAAACTTTTAAATAAAATCAACACTTCATTTTTATGATTAAACCATTCATTCTTTTGGCCTCTTTAGTGAGCTTTAGTACCATAGCCCAAGACAGGAGACCCCCCCCCCCCACTTCTTCTACCCCTCCTGCGGCGGCCGCTCCTGCTACCCCAGCAGCGGCCGCTCCCAAAACAGGTCCTAAACCATACAAAGAAGTAATTACTGATAAAAGCAAAACTTCTAAAGGGCTATTTATCGTACATAAAATAGAAGACAAATACTTTTTTGAGCTTCCTGATTCGCTCTTGGGACGCGAAATGATGGCGGTGACCCGTTTGTCGCAATCAAGTACTACCCCTGGCTCTGTGGGCTTGCCTGCTTACGGGGGCGAGTTGCTCAACCGTCAGGTGGTGCGCTTTGAAAAAGGTCCTGAAAACAAAATCTTCATGCGCTCGGTGGCTTTCATCAACGTT